>NZ_JBEXWB010000115.1:0-16811 GCF_040629645.1 Streptomyces sp. NPDC005899
GGCCGCCCTCGGTGCGGTAGCTCCAGCGGGCGCCCGTGCGCACGAGCTCCCGGACGGCTCCCAGGAACCGCTCGATGTGCTCGTCGGGGGTGCCCGCGCCGAAGCTCACCCGGATGGCGTTCAGGGACCTCTCCCCCGGCTCGGCGTCCGGCGCGCCGCACTCGCCCGGGTCCTGCGCCTCTGCTCCCAGCAGGGTGCGGACGAGCGGGTGCGCGCAGAACAGGCCGTCCCGCACCCCGATGCCGTACTCCGCGGAGAGCGCGGCGGCGAAGTGCGAGCTGTTCCAGCCCTCGACGACGAAGGAGATGACGCCGACCCTCGGGGCGTCGTCGCCGAACAGCGACAGCACGCGCACCTCGGGAACCTCGGCCAGCCCCTCCCTCACCCGGGCCACCAGGTGCTGTTCACGCGCGACCAGGCGGTCGAACCCGGCCTCGGTCAGCGCCTTGCAGGCGGCGGCGATCGAGTAGACGCCGATGACGTTGGGGGAACCGGCCTCGTGCCGCGCCGCGTTGGTGTGCCACTCCACGTCCACCCCGCCGTCGGCACGGCGGGCGACCTTGCGGGAGGCCCCGCCGCCCGCGAGGTACGGCTCCGCCTCCCGCAGCCAGTCGGCCCGCCCCGCGAGCACGCCGGAGCCGAACGGCGCGTAGAGCTTGTGTCCCGAGAAGGCGACCCAGTCGACGTCCAGTGCGGCGATGTCCACCGGGTGGTGGGGCGCCAGCTGCGCCGCGTCCAGCACGATCCGGGCGCCGTGGGCGTGGGCGGCGGCGGCCAGCTCCTGCACCGGCCACAGCTCGCCGGTGACGTTGGACGCTCCCGTCACACAGACCAGGGCGGGCCCGTGGGGGGCGCGGCCGGCCAGGGCCCGCTCCAGCGTCCGGACGGCCTGGGCCGGGGTGCGGGGCGCGTCCAGGCAGGTCACCCGGGCGCCCCGCCAGGGCAGCAGGGCGGCGTGGTGCTCCGTCTCGAAGACGAACACCTCGCAGTCGGCGGGCAGTACGGCGGCCAGCAGGTTGAGGGAGTCGGTCGTGGACCGGGTGAAGACGACCTGGTCGTCGTCCCGGCAGCCGAGGAACTCCGCGACCTGGACCCTGCTGTTCTCGAAGAGGTCGGTCGAGAGCTGGGAGAGGTACCCGGCACCGCGGTGGACGCTGCCGTAGTACGGGGCGTAGGCCGCCACGTCGTCCCACACCCGCTGGAGCGCCGGGGCACTCGCGGCGTAGTCAAGGGCGGCATAGGTGACGTCGCCGCCGGTAACGAGCGGAACGGTGACATCTGCGCCCAGAACCGGCAGCGGGGCACAAACGGACTGGTCGGCGGCAGCGGTGGAGACAGACATGGCGAACTCCCGTAAGAGGCAGGCGAGATCCTCGCGCCGGCGGTACGCAGCAGCACGGGGAGGAAGGAAGGGGTGGTGCGGAGAAGGGCGTTGCGCCCTATCGCATTCGCGTGCTCACAAGAGGCTCCCTGGGACCAGGACCCCAAGGGGTGGCGTCCGACGACGCCGAGGGGCCCGCGCTTGCCGCAGACCTCGCTGCCTGCGGCCTGGTCTTCACCCGGGGCACCCCGCCACGGACGGAGGGTTGCCGGACAGCGGGCCGGGGCCGTAGTCGCTGTCACTCATGACCTGCGCAGCATCTTGCCATACCTGCCCGGAAGCGCAAGGGCACAGTCCGCGATCCGGACCGCGCCCCCGTTCCGCACGGCGGTCGCTCAGGCGTGGCTCGCCGCCACCCAGCGCTCCAGGGCGCGCTTGGCAGCGCCCGAGTCGATCGACTCGGCTGCCCGCGCCATGCCCGCGGTGAGCTGTTCGGCGAGCGTGCCCCCGCCCTGGTCCAGCGCCACCAGGGCCGCGGCCGAGTTGAGCAGCACGGCGTCGCGCACCGGCCCTCTCTCCCCGTCGAGCATCCGGCGGGCCACGTCCGCGTTGTAGGAGGCGTCCGCGCCCCGCAGCGCCTCGACGGGCACGATCTCGAGGCCGACGTCGCGCGGGTCGAACGGCTCCTCGCGGACCGTGCCGTCGCGGACGATCCAGACCCGGGAGGGCGCCGTCGTCGTCAGCTCGTCCAGGCCGTCCTCCCCGCGGAACACGAGCGCGGAGTTCCCCCTTTCGGCGAGCACACCGGCGACGATGGGCGCCATCCTGACGTCGGCGACCCCGATGGCCTGGGAGCGCACCTGCGCGGGGTTGGTGAGCGGGCCCAGGATGTTGAAGGTGGTCTGGGTGCCCAGCTCCTTGCGGGCCCGGGCCGCGTACCGCAGCGCGGGGTGGAACTTCACGGCGAAGCAGAAGGTGATGCCCGCCTCCTCGGCGACGTCGACGACGCGCTGCGGGGTGAGTTCGAGGTTGACGCCGAGCTTCTCCAGGACGTCCGAGGCCCCGCTGGCCGAGGAGGAGGCGCGGTTGCCGTGCTTGACGACCTTGGCGCCGGTCCCGGCGACGACGATCGCCGACATGGTGGAGATGTTGACCGTCTTCGCCATGTCACCGCCCGTGCCCACGATGTCGACCGTACGGCCGGGCACGTGGACGGTGTGCGCGTGCTCGTACATGGCGCGTACGAGGCCGGTGACCTCCTGGACGGTCTCGCCCTTGGCGCGCAGCGCGACCGCGAAGCCGGCGATCTGCACGTCGGTGGCCTCGCCGCTCATGATGCGGTCCATGGCCCACGCGGTGTCCTCCGCGGTCAGGTCCTCACCACGCAGGAGGGGGGTGAGCACGCCGGGCCAGGTGCGGTCCGCCACGCTGTCGCCGCCGTCCGGGGTCACAACGTTCATGGTCCGCTCCAGGGTCCACAGCCGACAGGGATGTCCCTCCCACCCTATCCAGCCCCCCAGGACGGCGAAGAGCCCCGTCCATCGAATGGACGGGGCTCCCGCTGTGGCGGTCAGCTGGGTCGATCAGTGGTGGCCGTGGCCGCTGGTGATCTCCTTGTACTCCTCGACGGTGGGCTTGGGGATCTGGTTGCCCTCGCCGTAGTAGCTCCTGCTGAGCCTGGCCCGCAGCTTCTGCAGCGCCGACGGCTTGCGCTCGACACCGTTCTCGTCGACCGTCGGGCCGAGTTCGAGCGGCTCGTACTGGTGGTGCGCCGTGAGCGTGTGCAGCTGCGCCGGGCCGAGCGGCTCGTGGACCTCCACGAACTCACCGTGCGGCAGGCGCTTGATCGTGCCGGACTCCCGCCCGTGCAGCACCTTCTCCTTGTCGCGGCGCTGGAGGCCGAGGCAGATCCGCCGGGTGGCGATGAACGCCAGGACCGGGCCGACGAAGAAGGCGATGCGGACGAACCAGCTGATCGCGTTGAGCGACAGGTGGAAGTGGGTCGCCCAGATGTCGTTGCCGCCGCCGATCAGCATGACGAAGTAGATCGTCACCCAGGCGACACCGAGCGCCGTCCTGGTCGGAGCGTTGCGCGGCTTGTCCAGGAGGTGGTGCTCACGCTTGTCCCCGGTGATCCAGGACTCGATGAACGGGTAGAGCGCCAGCGCGGCGAGGATCACGCCGAACAGGACCAGCGGGATGAGCACGCCCAGGACCAGGGTGTGGCCCCAGAGGTTGATCTCCCAACCGGGCATGACCCGGACGAAGCCTTCGGCGAATCCCATGTACCAGTCCGGCTGGGCGCCCGTGGACACCTGGTCGGGACGGTAGGGGCCGAGCGCCCAGATCGGGTTGATCGTGGCGATGGCCGCGATGATCGAGACGAAGCCGAAGACGAGGAAGAAGAACCCGCCGGCCTTGGCCATGTACACCGGCAGCAGGGGCATGCCGACGACGTTCTTGTTCGTCTTGCCCGGTCCCGCGAACTGCGTGTGCTTGTGGAAGAAGACCAGGATGAGGTGGCCGACCACGAGCCCGAGCATGATGCCCGGCAGCAGCAGGATGTGGATCGAGTAGAACCTCGCGATGATGTCGGTCCCGGGGAACTCCCCGCCGAACAGGAACATCGAGATGTACGTACCGACGATCGGCATCGACAGGATGGCGCCCTGCGTGAAGCGCACACCCGTACCGGAGAGCAGGTCGTCCGGGAGGGAGTAGCCGGTGAAGCCGGTGAACATCCCGAGGACGAACAGCAGGAAGCCGAACAGCCAGTTGATCTCACGCGGCTTGCGGTACGCGCCGGTGAAGAACACCCGGAACATGTGCACGAACATGCCGGCGAGGAAGATCACCGCTGCCCAGTGGTGGATCTGCCGGACGAGCAGGCCACCGCGGACGTCGAAGCTGATGTCCAGCGTCGAGGCGTAGGCCTCGGACATCCGGATGCCCTGCATCGGCTCGTACGAGCCGTGGTACACGACCTCGTTCATGCTCGGGTGGAAGAACAGGGTCAGGTACACACCCGTGAGGATGATGATGATGAAGGTGTAGAGGCAGATCTCACCCAGCATGAAGGACCAGTGGTCCGGGAAGATCTTGCGCATGTTGGCCTTGGCCAGGCCGTAGATGCCCAGTCGGCCGTCCGCCCAGTCGGCCACCCGCTCGCCGGCGGGCGCCTTGCGCTTCGTGTCTGTCACAGTGCTCATCCGCGCTCCCAGAAGGCAGGACCGACGGGCTCTGCGAAGTCGCCGAGCGCCTCGAGGTTGCCCTCGCTGTTCACGCCGATCCGCAGCTGCGGAAGCGGGTGACCGGCCGGGCCGAAGATGACGCGGGCGCCGTCGGAGAGGTCGAAGGTGGACTGGTGGCACGGGCAGAGGACGTGGTGCGTCTGCTGCTCGTAGAGGCTGATGGGGCAGCCGACATGGGTGCAGATCTTGGAGAAGGCCACGATGCCCTCGTGGGCCCACTCACGCTGCCGCTTGTTCTTGATGTCGTCCGGCTCGATGCGGACGATCATCAGGGCGGCCTTGGCGATCTGCGTCTGGAAGTCGTGCGCGTCCTCCTCCAGGCCCTCGGGCATGGCGAAGGTCAGCGATCCGACGACGACGTCCTCGGGACGCAGCGGCTCCATGGTGTTCATGTTGACGAGCTGCTTGCCCTTGGCCCACATGGTCTTGCGGAGCTTCTTCTCCGGCAGCGGACCGAGGTCGCGCAGCAGCACCACACCGGAGAGCGGCACCAGGGCCAGCGCACCGAACATGGTGTTGCGGATCAGCTTGCGCCGTCCGATCGCCGACTCACGGGCACCGTCCGCGAAGTCGGCGAGGACCTTGGCCTTGACCTCCGGCGTGGCCTCGATGGCGTGCCGGTCGTCGGCGACCTCCACGTCGGACATCAGGGTGCGCGCCCAGTGGACGGCGCCCGTGCCGATGAGGAAGAGCGCCAGACCCAGGGTCAGGCCCAGCGAGAAGTTGAGCGCGCTGATGTGCCCGAACGGCCAGATGTAGACGATCTTGTCGACCGGGAAGACGACGTACGAGGCGATGAAGCCGACCGTCGCCAGCATGGACAGCGTGAACATGAGGGCGACCGCGCGCTCGGAGCGCTTGGCAGCCCGTTCGTCGATGTCCTGGATGCGCGGCTTGTGAGCCGGCAGCCCGGGGTCGGCGAACGGATCGTCCGCGACCGCGACCGCGCCGTGCGCGGTGTCCTGCCCCGCGGGCAGGCCCTCTTCTGAAATCTCTTGGCTACTCATGACTTCTTGGCCTTAGCGGTGTGGGCCGCGACCCAGACGGCGACGGCGATCAGTCCGCCCAGTCCGAAGATCCAGCCGAAGAGACCCTCACTGACGGGGCCGAGGCCACCGAGCGAGAGTCCGCCGGGGGTCGCGGAGTTGTCACCGTTCACGGTCTTGATGTACGCGATGATGTCTTTCTTCTCCTGCTCCGGCATGGTGCTGTCCGGGAAGGAGGGCATGCTCTGCGGGCCGGTCTGCATGGCCTCGTAGATGTGCTTCGGGCTCACGCCGTCGAGGTCCGGGGCGTACTTGCCGTGCGTCAGCGCGCCGCCCTCACCGGTGAAGTTGTGGCACTGCGCGCAGTTGGTGCGGAACAGGTCACCGCCCTTGGCGACGTCCGCTCCGGCGGGGTCGACCTGGCTTTCGGTCGGCGTGATCGGACCGGCGCCGAGCGACGAGATGTACGCCGCGAGCTGGTCGATCTCGGCCTGGTTGTAGATGACCTTCTTCTTGGGCACCTGGGCGCCCGGCTGCTGAGCCGGCATACGGCCGGTAGCGACCTGGAAGTCGACGGCGGCGGAGCCGACGCCCACGAGGGACGGCCCGTCGGTAGTGCCCTGACCGCCGGATCCGTGGCAGCTGGCGCAGCCCACGGAGTAGAGCTTCTGGCCCTCGTCGATGGCGAGGGACTGGGCGGTGTCGTCGGCCTGCGCCTTACCCGCAGGCGCGAACGCGGCGTACAGCCCCCCGGTGGCCGCCAGCGCGAGGAGTAGTACGACGACCGCCGCCAGCGGATGGCGTCGTCGTGCGGAGAGCTTTTTCACGGATTACCCCGGTGTCAGGATCTTCTGCGTCGATGGTGGGCGGGTGCGAACCCGGTTACTTGATCATGTAGATCGTGGCGAACAGGCCGATCCAGACGACATCGACGAAGTGCCAGTAGTACGACACGACGATGGCGGCGGTGGCCTGCTCGTGGGTGAATCTCGAGGCCGCGTATGTCCTGCCCAGTACGAGCAGGAAGGCGATGAGACCGCCCGTCACATGCAGGCCGTGGAAGCCGGTCGTCAGGTAGAACACCGAGCCGTACGGGTCGGAGGACAGGGAGAGACCCGCCTCCTTGACCAGCTCGGTGTACTCGAGGACCTGGCCTCCGATGAAGATCGCACCCATCACGAACGTGATGACGAACCAGGTGCGGAGCTTCTTCACGTCGCCCCGCTCCGCGGCGAAGACGCCGAGCTGGCAGGTGAGAGAGGAAAGCACCAGGATCGTGGTGTTCGTCGCCGAGAACGGGAAGTTCAGATGGTGGGCCATCTCCTTCCAGTGATCGGGTCCCATCACCGATCGCAGGGTGAAGTACATCGCGAAGAGGGCCGCGAAGAACATCAGCTCGGAACTCAACCAGATGATGGTTCCGACGCTGGTGAGGTTCGGCCGATTGACCGACGGGTGCGCGTGCCCGGTTTCTACTGTCGTTGCTGTCGCCACGACCGACATTATGTCGGTCGCTTATCCCGCCCTCACTCCGGGGGGTGCCGTTCGGTGTGTCAGAGGGGTGTGTCCTCATCGAACGGCCCAGTGAATCGCTGTCCCGGGCGGTGCTCCCGGGCCGCCCGCCGGAGTACGATCCGCCCATCGGTTCATGCCCCGAGAGCCCCGAAGACACAGATGTCACGGAGGAACAATGCAGCCGACCGCCACGGTCCTGGTCTACAGCGACGACGCCAACACCCGTGAGCAGGTGAGGCTGGCAGCCGGTCGCAGGCCTGCGGCGGACGTGCCGCGGGTGGAGTTCCTGGAGTGCGCCACCCTGCCGGCCGTCCTGAGCGCCCTGGACCGGGGCGGTGTCGACGTCTGCGTGCTGGACGGGGAGACCGCTCCCGCGGGCGGCATGGGCGTCTGCCGGCAGATCAAGGACGAGATCTTCCGCTGCCCGCCCGTGCTGCTGCTGATCGGGCGCCCGCAGGACGCCTGGCTGGCCACGTGGAGCCGCGCGGACGCCGCCGTGACCCTTCCGGTGGACCCGGTCGGCTTCCCCGACGCCCTGGCGGACCTGCTGCGCCGCCGGCTGTCCGTGGAGGCCTGACGGCTCCCTCGGGCACGGGCCTCCGGCGGCGCGGCGCATTCCCGGGCCGGATCAGACCTGGGGACGCAGGCGGGCCGTCCGGACGTCCGTTCCGGTGTCCGGCGCGCCGCTGTGCAGGGCGCTGCCCTCCAGCCAGGCCGCCCAGTCCAGGTTCCAGTCGCCGAAGCCGTTGTCGAACGGGGTCATCGTCTCGCCGTCGCTGCCGACGACCTTGACTATGTCGCCCTCGCGGACGGTCTCGAAGAACCACTGCGCGTCGGCGGTGCTCATGCCGGTGCAGCCGTGGCTGACGTTGGCGCTGCCCTGGGACCCCGTGGACCAGGGCGCCGCGTGGACGTACTCACCGCTCCAGGTGACGCGCGTCGCCCAGTAGACCGGCAGGTCGTAGGACTCCGAGGAGCCGGCGGCGATGCCCACGGTCTCCCCGCGCATACGGACGAACTGCTCCTTCGCGAGGACGACCTTGACGCCGTTGCGCGTGTCGAAGCCGGGTTTGCCGGTGGTGACGGGGATGGTGTTGATCACTTCGCCGTTGCGGAGCACCGTCATGGAGTGCTCGGAGGCGTCGGTGACGGCTTCTATGCGGTCGCCGGTCCTGAGTTCGAGGGCCTTCGTGGCGCCTCCGTAGAGGGCGTCGGTGACCTTGATGCCCTTCAGGTTGCTGCGCACGTCGATGCTCGCGCCGGCCGGCCAGTACTCCTTGGGGCGGTAGTGCAGGGTCTTGTCGTCGACCCAGTACCAGGAGCCCGTGACCGCGGGCGTGGAGCGGACCTGGAGCCCGCGCTCCACGGTGGCCCTGGCGGCCCGGCCGGTGACCGGAGCGCTCAGTTCCGCCGTGATGGGCTGTCCGACGCCGTACGTGCCCGTCTGCGGGCCGAAAGCGACCTTCAGGAACTTCTGTGCCGAGGTGGTGCCGAACGCGTACGTACGGCTGCCGGGGGCTCCGTCGCCGTTCTCGGTGGTGACCTTCACGGTGTACCGGGTACCGGCCGCCAGGGAGGTGGTGGAGTGCCACCGCTTCCCGTCGGCGTCGAGTTCGCCCGCCAGATGGCGGCCCTCCGTGTCGACGGCCGTCACGTCCGTGATCGTGACGTCGTCATCCTTGGCGGTGACTTCTATCGGCGTGTCCGGATCGGCTTTCGCACCCTTGCCGGGGCCGTTGAAGGACACCGTGCCGGCCGCGTCGTACGGCTTCAGCGACAGCGGATGACCATCGGGCCCCCCACAGGCGGTCGCACCTGCGACGAGGCTCACGACCAGCAGGGTGCAGCTCACTACGGGGCGGATGCGCGGCGTGTGGTTCATGAACCCACGCTAAGAAGATTCATCCGATCCAGCGCGTTCTGTGACTGCAAACGGGGGCCCCGCCCGCTCGTCGCCGAGTGGGCGGGGCCCCCGTCAGGGTGCCGCGGCCGTCCGTGGACGGCGGGTCTCACTGGGTGCGGTTCTCACCGCGGTAGTACTCGAAGACCCAGCCGAAGAGGCCGATCAGGAGCAGCGGGGCCGAGAAGTAGGCCAGCCACCAGCCGAAGACGACGGACATGAAGAGGAACGCGCCGCCGATGGCCAGGGAGAGCGGCTGCCAACTGTGCGGGGAGAAGAACCCCACCTCGCCGGCCTCGTCCGCGACGTCGGCCTCCTTGTTGTCCTGTGCCATCGCGTCGACCCTGTTGGCCGTGAAGGACAGGTAGAAGCCGATCATGATGGCCAGGCCGAAGGACAGCACCAGCGCGGTGGTGCCCACCGGCTCCTTGGACCACAGGCCGTACGTGATGGCCATGGCGAGCAGGAAGACGCTCAGCCAGACGAAGAGCTTGCCTTGGATCTTCACTTGCCGGCCTCCTTGCCGCCGACGAGGACCTTGTCGTCGTCGGAGAGGTGATCCAGCTGCTCCAGCGCCGCGATCTCCGGGTGGTGCAGGTCGAACGCCGGGGATTCGGAGCGGATGCGCGGCAGGCTGAGGAAGTTGTGCCGCGGCGGCGGGCACGACGTCGCCCATTCGAGCGAACGGCCGTAACCCCACGGGTCGTCGACCTCGATCTTCTTGCCGTACTTGGCCGTCTTCCAGATGTTGTAGAAGAACGGCAGGATCGACATCCCGAGCACGAACGACGAGATCGTCGAGATGGTGTTCAGGGCGGTGAAGCCGTCGGCGGCCAGGTAGTCCGCGTAGCGGCGCGGCATGCCCTCGGCACCGAGCCAGTGCTGCACCAGGAACGTTCCGTGGAAGCCCACGAACAGCGTCCAGAACGTCATCTTCCCGAGCCGCTCGTCCAGCATCTTGCCGGTGAACTTCGGCCACCAGAAGTGGAATCCGGCGAACATCGCGAAGACCACGGTGCCGAAGACGACGTAGTGGAAGTGCGCGACGACGAAGTACGAGTCGGAGATGTGGAAGTCCAGCGGCGGCGAGGCCAGGATCACGCCGGTCAGACCACCGAAGGCGAAGGTGATCAGGAAGCCGACGGACCAGAGCATCGGTGTCTCGAAGGACAACGACCCCTTCCACATCGTGCCGATCCAGTTGAAGAACTTCACACCGGTCGGCACCGCGATCAGGAAGGTCATGAACGAGAAGAACGGCAGCAGCACACCGCCCGTGACGTACATGTGGTGCGCCCACACCGTCACGGAAAGACCGGCGATGGCGATCGTCGCGCTGATGAGTCCGACATAGCCGAACATCGGCTTCCGGCTGAACACCGGAATGATCTCGGAAATGATTCCGAAGAACGGTAGGGCGATGATGTACACCTCTGGATGGCCGAAGAACCAGAAGAGGTGTTGCCAGAGCAATGCGCCACCGTTGGCCGCATCGAAGATGTGTGCGCCGAATTGACGGTCGACCTCCAGCGCGAAGAGCGCGGCGGCGAGGACCGGGAAGGCCAGCAGGACCAGGACACCGGTCAGCAGGACGTTCCACGTGAAGATCGGCATACGGAACATCGTCATGCCGGGGGCGCGCATGCAGATGATCGTGGTGATGAAGTTGACCGAGCCGAGGATCGTGCCGAAGCCGGAGAAGGCCAGACCCATGATCCACATATCGGCGCCGACACCCGGCGAGCGGACGGCGTCCGACAGCGGGGAGTAGGCGAACCATCCGAAGTCGGCCGCACCCTGGGGGGTGAGGAAGCCGGCCACGGCGATGATCGAGCCGAAGAGGTACAGCCAGTAGGCGAACATGTTCAGCCGCGGGAACGCCACGTCGGGCGCGCCGATCTGCAGCGGCATGATCCAGTTCGCGAACCCGGCGAACAGCGGCGTCGCGAACATCAGCAGCATGATCGTGCCGTGCATCGTGAACGCCTGGTTGAACTGCTCGTTCGACATGATCTGCGTACCCGGGCGGGCCAGCTCGGCGCGCATGAAGAGCGCCAGAAGCCCACCGATGCAGAAGAACGCGAACGACGTGACCAGGTACATCGTGCCGATCGTCTTGTGGTCAGTGGTGGTCATCCACTTGACGACGACACTCCCCGGCTGCTTGCGCCGCACCGGCAGCTCGTCCTCGAACGAGTCGTCTGCTGCCGCGGCACCCTGGGATTGGTTGAGGATGCTCACAGTTTGTTCGTCTCCGCATTCCTGGCCGGGTCCGTCTGCTCGATGCCTGCCGGCACGTAGCCCGTCTGACCCTTCTCCGCCAGCTCCTTGAGGTGCTGCTGGTAACGCTCGGGAGAGACGATCTTGACGTTGAAGAGCATCCGGGAGTGGTCGACGCCGCAGAGCTCGGCGCACTTGCCCTTGTACGTGCCCTCCTTCTTCGGCGTGACCTCGAAGGAGTTGGTGTGGCCCGGGATGACGTCCTGCTTCATGAGGAACGGCACCACCCAGAAGGAGTGGATGACGTCGCGCGAAGTCAGGATGAAGCGGACCTTCTCGCCCTTCGGCAGCCACAGGGTCGGACCCGGGTTGCCGGTCTGCGGGTTACGCGTACCGGGGATGCCCACGTCGTAGACGCCGCCGGCGTCCTTGGGGAAGTCCCTCTTGTACTTGTCGGGGATGGCGTCGAGTTCCTTCGGGTTCTCGCCGCCGGCGGAGGACTGGCCCTCCACGTTCTCGATGTAGTTGAAGCCCCAGCTCCACTGGTAGCCGACCACGTTGATCGTGTGGGCCGGCTTCGGAGTGAGTTCGAGGAGCTTCGACTCGTCACGCGCGGTGAAGTAGAAGAGCACCGAGACGATGATGAGGGGGACCACCGTGTACAGCGCCTCAATGGGCATGTTGTACCTGGTCTGCTGAGGTACCTCCACCTTGGTCCTGCTACGCCGGTGGAAGATGACGCTCCAGAGGATCAGCCCCCAGACAAGGGCACCCGTGGCGAGCGCTGCCGCCCACGAGCCCTGCCAGAGGGAGAGGATCCGAGGGGCCTCTTCCGTTACCGGGGTGGGCATACCGAGGCGGGGGAAATCCTCCCAGTTGTATGAACAACCGGAGGCCGTCGCCAGGACCAGGCCCGCAGTCAGCACCTGCGGCAGCTTCCGCCGCATCGGGCGCCGCGACGAGCGGTCGGAGCCGTTGGGACTCACGTAGCGCCTTCCCGAGAGTCTCGCCCGCACGGTCGGCGCGGCCGTCTCGCTTGGTCGGTCGCCGGCCCTGACGCGGGCAGGGGTTTGGATGTTTATGCGGACCAAACCCTACTGGACGCTATTTGGGGTCGCGCGGGGAGGGTGCCCAACGCGCCGCCCGACACTCCGATGGGGTGGAATCCTCCCCTCCGGACGCCATCTGACGCCCCCTCTCCCGGGCCCCGCGGCGACCGGCTCCCGGCCCGCGCCCCCCGGAGGGCTAGCGTGGCCGTGTGCCCTACTTCGACGCCGCCTCCTCCGCCCCCCTCCACCCCGTCGCCCGTCAGGCGCTGCTTGCCTCCCTGGACGAGGGCTGGGCCGATCCGGCCAGGCTGTACCGCGAGGGGCGACGGGCCGGAATGCTGCTGGACGCGGCCCGCGAGACCGCCGCCGAGGCCGTCGGTTGCCGCCCCGACGAGCTGGTCTTCACCTCTTCGGGGACCCGCGCGGTGCATTCGGCGATTGCCGGAGTTCTCGGCGGCCGTCGGCGTGTCGGCCGCCATCTGGTGGCCTCCGCCGTCGAACACTCCTCGGTGCTCCACTCCGCCGAGGCACTGGAGGCTTCGGGCGGCACCTTCACCGCGGTACCGGTGGACCGGACCGGGGCGGTCGACCCCTCGGCCTACGGCCGGGCGCTCCGTGCGGACACGGCGCTGGCCTGCCTGCAGTCCGCGAACCACGAAGTGGGGACGGAGCAGCCGGTGGCGGAGACCGCGGAGGTCTGCGCCGCCGCGGGCGTGCCCCTGCTGGTGGACGCCGCCCAGTCGCTGGGCTGGGGGCCGGTGCCCGGCCGCTGGTCGCTCCTGGCGGCGAGCGCCCACAAGTGGGGAGGGCCGGCCGGCGTCGGTCTGCTCGCCGTGCGCAAGGGGGTCCGCTTCGCCCCCCGGGGCCCGGCGGACGAGCGGGAGTCGGGCCGGGCCGCCGGGTTCGAGAACATCCCGGCGATCGTGGCGGCCGCGGCCTCGCTGCGCGCCGTGCGGGCCGAGGCGGCGGCCGAGTCCGTACGGCTGCGCGCCCTGGTGGACCGCGTGCGCGCGGCGGTGGGCACCCTGGTTCCCGACGCGGAGGTGGTCGGCGACCCCGTCCGGCGCCTGCCGCACCTGGTCACCTTCTCGTGTCTCTATGTCGACGGGGAGACCCTGCTCCACGAGCTGGACCGGGCGGGGTTCTCCGTTTCCTCCGGCTCCTCGTGCACGAGCAGCACCCTGACCCCCAGCCACGTCCTCAGGGCGATGGGGGTGCTCACCGAGGGCAATGTCCGCGTGTCGCTCCCGGCCGGGACCACCGGGGCCGACGTCGACCACTTCCTGGAGGTGCTGCCGGCCGTGGTGGCGCGGGTACGGGACCGGCTCGGCGCCCCCTCCCCGGCCGCGCCCGCCTCCGCGCCGAGGACGGCGCTGGTCGTCGACGCCCTGGGCAAGCGCTGCCCGCTCCCCGTGATCGAACTCGCAAAGGTGATCGGAGAGGTACCCGTGGGCGGCACGGTGACGGTGCTCGCCGACGACGAGGCCGCACGCCTCGACATCCCCGCCTGGTGCGAGATGCGCGCCCAGGAGTACGTGCGCGAGGAGCCGGCGGACCGGGGCGCCGCCTACGTGGTCCGCCGGCTCGTGTGAGCGTGCGTCAGGAGAGGTGGGCCCGCACCTCGGCCGCCGCCTCGTCACCGTACGCCTTGGTGAAGCGGGCCATGAAGTGGGTGCGGCGCAGGGTGTACTCCTGCGTGCCGACCGTCTCGATGACGAGGGTGGCGAGCATGCAGCCGACCTGTGCGGCACGTTCCAGGCCCACGCCCCAGGCGAGGCCGGAGAGGAAGCCGGCCCGGAAGGCGTCGCCGACGCCGGTCGGGTCGGCCTTGCGCTCCTCCTCCGCGACGCCGACCTCGATCGAGTCGTGGCCGGTCCGCTCGATGCGCACGCCACGGGAGCCGAGGGTGGTGACGCGGTGGCCGACCTTGCCGAGGATCTCCTCGTCGCTCCAGCCGGTCTTGGACTCGATGAGCCCCTTCTCGTACTCGTTGGAGAAGAGGTAGGTCGCGCCGTCGAGGAGGATCCGGATCTCCTCGCCGTTCATCCGGGCGATCTGCTGCGAGAAGTCCGCGGCGAACGGGATGCCGCGCGAGCGGCACTCCTCGGTGTGGCGGAGCATCGCCTCGGGGTCGTCGGCGCCGATGGAGACGAGGTCGAGTCCGCCCACGCGGTCGGCGACGCTCTTGAGCTCGATCAGCCGCGCCTCGCTCATCGCGCCCGTGTAGAAGGACCCGATCTGGTTGTGGTCCGAGTCGGTCGTGCACACGAAGCGCGCCGTGTGCAGGACCTCGGAGATGCGGACGGAGCCGGTGTCGACGCCGTGCCGGTCGAGCCAGGCGCGGTACTCGCCGAAGTCGGCCCCGGCGGCGCCGACCAGGATCGGCCGGGTGCCGAGCATGCCCATGCCGAAGGCGATGTTGGCTCCGACACCGCCGCGCCGGACGTCCAGGTTGTCGACCAGGAAGGAGAGCGAGACCGTGTGCAGTTGGTCGGCGACCAGCTGGTCGGCGAATCGGCCGGGGAAGGTCATGAGGTGGTCGGTGGCGATGGAGCCGGTGACTGCGATGCGCACGGGAGGCTGCTCCTGCGGAAGGCGGAGGAGCGCCTGGGCGCGGCCTCCGGGACGGCGTGACAGTTCACGCTACCCGGTGGAGCCGTGCGACCGGCGGGGGAAACTACCCGATAGTAGGTCTTTCTCCCCGACTCCTTCCGTGCGTACGGTGCGGATATGCCGAACAACATCGCAGCGCGTGAGTCCGAGATGAACCTGGCCGAGCTGCGCGGGGACTGCGCGCGGATGGCTCCGCACTGGGTCGTCCCCGCGAGGAGCGCCGCGAAGCCGGTCGCGCCCTCCCTGATCCACGGAGTGACGGTGCCGCCTTCCTCCGCGCGCCTGATCGACGCCATGTCCGAGTACGGGGACTGAGCGCGGCCCCGGACGCTCCGCCCGCACGGCACGCCCGGGCGCCCGGTGGAACCGGGCGCCGCTCCGCCCCGTCCCACCGTCGTCCCCGCCCGGGGACCAGGCGAGAGCCCGGCGGCTGTGCAGGTGAAGGAGCGATCCGGTGAGCACCGAGCGACCCGAGAACAATGTGACCGCCCCCCGACGGCGCTCTCCGTACGCCGTGGCGTCGGTGGCGGCGGCCGTACTGATGGCAGGCAGCGGCGGCGCGTACTGGGCCTCCTCCGCCTCGGGTGACCAGGGCCCGGACGCCCGCCCCGCGGCTGCGGCGGACTCCGGGGCGCCCCCGCTCTCCCTGGACGCCGCGGCGGACAGCCCCTCGGGGCCGCCGCCCGGCATCGCGCCGGGCGAGCCGGACCCGCACGGCGGCGAGGTCGTCTACCGTGCCCCCGGCCACCTGCCCGAGGGTCCCGGCACGGCCTCCGTCCACCGGGCCCGGGGCACGGTGACCGCCGCCGAGGTCGCCCGGCTCGCGAAGGCCCTCGGGGTGCGCGGCACTCCGTACGCGGACGGCGCGGCGTGGCAGGTGGGCGCTGCCGGGGACGGATCCGGGCCCCTCCTGCGGGTGTCCAAGCAGGCCCCCGGTACCTGGACCTTCGCCAGGTACGCCTCCGGGGGCACGGACGACTGCGCGTCCCTCGCCGCCTGCGGGAAGCCGGGCCGCACTACGGACCCCGCCTCCCCGGTCGGGGAGAAGGCCGCGAAGGACGCCGCGGCGCCCGTCCTGAAGGCGGTGGGGCAGGAGGGCGCGGCTCTGGACGCGCGTCAGCTGATGGGTTCCGTGCGGGTCGTCAACGCGGACCCGGTGGTGGGCGGCCTGCCGACCTACGGCTGGTCGACGGGCGTCCAGGTGGGCTCCACCGGGGAGGTCGTCGGGGGCACCGGGCACCTGAAGGGCCTGCGCAGGAGTCACACCTATCCGGTGATCGGCGCGGCGGACGCCCTGAAGCAGCTGAACGCGGACAGCCGGCCCGGCCCCGGATCCGGTGTCGGCGGCTGCGCGGACCCCGTGCCGCTGGAGGGGGACCCGGCCGCGCCGGGCACCTCGTGCGCCTCGGGGGGCGAAACCGCGCCGCCCACGGTCCGGACGGTCGAGAAGGCGGTGCTGGGGCTCGTCGCCCGGCACGCGGACGGCGAACAGGTGCTCGTGCCGTCCTGGCTCTTCTCGCTCCGGGCGGAGGGCGGCGGCCCGCGGGAGACCGTCGCCCAGCTCGCTGTCGATCCGGAGTACCTCGCGAAGGAGGGCGCTTCGCCGCCCGCGCGGCCCACGGAGGAGCCGCGGGGCAAGACCTCGAGCCTGGTCGCGTACAGCGCCGACGGGCGCACGCTGGAGGTGACGTTCTGGGGCGGCGTGTGCAGCACGTACACCGCGCACGCCACGGAGAGCGGTGGGACGGTCCGGGTGACGGTCACCGAGGCGAAGCCGGATCCGGGGAAGGCGTGCGTCATGATCGCCGAGACGCAGACCCGGACGGTGACGCTGGAGGCGCCCCTCGACGGCCGCACGGTGGTCGACGGGGTGACCGGCGCCGCGGTGCCACGGGGCTGACGGGCCCCGCACGTACGACGGCGGGGGGGGCCGCCCCGGGGGGGGGGCGGCGCGGC
>NZ_JBEXWB010000116.1:0-16794 GCF_040629645.1 Streptomyces sp. NPDC005899
GAGCGCGCGGGCGCCGAGGGGCGCCCCTACGACGTGCTGCTGGTCGACGCCGAACTCGGCGCCCTGCCGGCGGGCGGCGCGCCCGCGGTCCCGGCGCCGCGGGACCCGGAGGGGCCCGGCCCGGTGGACGGCATATCGCTGGTCGCCCGGGTGCGTGCCGGCCGGCCGTCGATCCGTACCGTCGTGCTCGCCGAGAGGGACGACCCGGCCCGGGCCGCGCTGGCCCTGCAGGCGGGTGCGTCGGGCTGGGTGGCGAAGGACTGCTCCCTGCAGCGGCTGCTGACGGTCGTCCGCGGGGTGCTGCGGGACGAGACGCACCTGCCGGCCGCCCTGCTGACGGGTGTCCTGCGGGAACTGACCGCGGCCCGCAAGGACCGGACCGAGAGCGAGCGGCTCGTGGAGGCGCTGACCCCGCGCGAGCGGGAGGTGCTGCGCTGCATGGTGGCGGGCCTGGGGCGCAAGGCGGTGGCGGAGCGCCTCTTCCTCTCCCCGCACACGGTGCGTACGCACATGCAGAACGTGCTGGGCAAGCTGGGCGTGCACTCGACGCTGGCCGCGGTGGCACTGGCCCGGCGGGCCGGTGTGGGGCCGGCGGCCCTAACCGGGGACGTTGTCGAACGGGGCGGTCAACTGGCGTAGCAGTCCGGCCAGTTCGGAGCGCTGCCGGGAGGAGAGCTCCCCGAGGATGGTGCGCTCCTGGGCGAGCAGGCCGGCCAGCGACTGGTCGGCCTTGTCGCGGCCCAGGTCGGTCAGCCGGACGAGGACGCCCCTGCGGTCGCTGGGGTCGGGCAGTCGCTCGACGAGGTTCTTCTTGGTGAGCCGGTCGATGCGGTTCGTCATCGTGCCCGAGGTGACCAGGGTCTGGGTCAGGAGCTGGCCGGGGGAGAGCTGGTACGGTGCGCCGGCGCGGCGCAGGGACGTCAGGACGTCGAATTCCCAGGGCTCCAGGTCGTGCTCGGTGAAGGCGATCCGGCGGGCCCGGTCGAGGTGCCGGGCCAGGCGGGAGACGCGGCTCAGGACCTCGAGTGGTTCCACGTCGAGGTCGGGGCGCTCGCGGCGCCATGCAGCGACCAGTCGGTCGACCTCGTCCTCCATGTCGATCAGTGTAAAGGGTCCCTCGACATGAAGTCTCTTGAATTCAAGTGTCTTGACATCGAGATACCTGCGCGGTGATCCTGACGGCATGACCGCACCCCTCTGGGATCCGCAGCAGTACCTGCGCCACGCGGACCACCGCACCCGGCCGTTCCTCGACCTCCTGGCCCGGATAGGGCCCCTGCCCCACGACCCGGAGCCCCGCATCGCCGATCTCGGCTGCGGCGCGGGCAACGTCACCGCCCTGCTCGCCGCACAGTGGCCCGGGGCCAGGATCACCGGGTACGACAACTCCCCCCAGATGCTGGAACAGGCCCGCGCGCGCACCGGGCCCCGCCTGGACTTCACCGAGGCGGACGCGGCCACCTGGGTCCCCCGGGAGCCGTACGACCTCATCGTCTCGAACGCCCTGCTCCAGTGGGTCCCCGGCCACACCGACCGCTTTCCCGTCTGGCTGGACGCCCTCGGCGCCGGCGGTGTCCTCGCCTTCCAGGTCCCCGGCAACTTCGCCGCCCCGAGCCACACGCTCATGCGGGAGCTGGCCGATTCCCCGCGGTGGCGCGGCCGCCTCGGCGGCCTGCTGCGCCACGACGACGCCGTCCTCCCCCCGGAGGACTACCTGCGCGTCCTCGGCGCCCGGGGCCGTACGGTCGACGTCTGGGAGACCACCTACCTGCACTTGCTCCGGGGGGAGGAGGCGGTGCTGGACTGGGTGAAGGGCACCGGGCTGCGCCCCGTCCTCACCGCCCTGGCCGACGACCCCGAGGCGTGCGACGCCTTCGTCACCGCCTACCGCGACCTCTTGCGCACCGCCTATCCCGCCGGCCCGCACGGCACGGTCTTCCCCTTCCGCCGGATCTTCGCGGTGGTCCGAGTCCCCGGCTGAGCCTTTGCCGCCCGCCGCCCGCCCGGCGCCGTGTGCCGGTCCGGCGCGGGCGCCTCGTGCGGCCGGCGGGCCCGCGGGCCGCCAGGGGGGGCACGGTCAGCTCTTGCGGTGGCCGATCAGCCGCGGCTTGGACTCCAGGTTCTCCAGTCCGTGCCAGGCCAGGTTCACCAGGTGCGCGGCGACCTCCGCCTTCTTCGGCTTGCGGACGTCCAGCCACCACTGGCCGGTCAGCGCCACCATGCCGACGAGCGCCTGCGCGTACAGAGGCGCCAGCTTCGGGTCGAAGCCGCGGGCCTTGAACTCCAGGCCGAGGATGTCCTCGACCTGCGTCGCGATGTCGCTGATCAGCGACGCGAACGTGCCCGTGGACTGCGCGACCGGCGAGTCCCGGACGAGGATCCGGAAACCGTCCGTGTACCGCTCGATGTAGTCCAGCAGCGCGAACGCGGCCTGCTCCAGGAGCTCGCGGGGGTGACCCGCCGTGAGGGCGCCGGTCACCAGGTCCAGCAGCTGGCGCATCTCGCGGTCCACCACGACGGCGTACAGCCCCTCCTTGCCGCCGAAGTGCTCGTACACCACCGGTTTGGAGACTCCGGCCCGGGCCGCGATCTCCTCGACCGACGTGCCCTCGAAGCCCTTGTCCGCGAACAAGGTGCGGCCGATGTCCAGCAGTTGCTCCCGGCGTTCCTTGCCGGTCATGCGGACCCGCCTGGTCCGGCGGGTGGGGACTGGTCTGCTGTTCTCGCCGTCTGTGCTTCCGTCGGTCGCCACGTCGTCAATCATGCAGGGTCGGCGGTCGCGGACTTGCGCCGGGAGGCGATACGGGCGGCGTCGGGCCAGCGCACGTCGTGTGCCCAGCCCAGCTGCTCGAACCAGCGGATGAGCCGGGCGCTGGAGTCGATCTGGCCCCTCAGCACGCCGTGCCGGGCGCTCGTCGGGTCGGCGTGGTGCAGGTTGTGCCAGGACTCGCCGCAGGAGAGGACCGCGAGCCACCACACGTTGCCCGAGCGGTCGCGGGACTTGAAGGGCCGCTTGCCGACCGCGTGGCAGATCGAGTTGATCGACCAGGTGACGTGGTGCAGCAGCGCGACGCGGACCAGCGAGCCCCAGAAGAACGCGGTGAACGCGCCCCACCACGACATGGTCACCAGCCCGCCGACGAGCGGCGGGATGGCCAGCGAGGCGATGGTGAAGGACAGGAAGTGGCGGGAGATGGCCCGGATGGCCGGGTCCCGGACCAGGTCCGGGGCGTACTTCTGCTGGGGTGTCTGCTCCTCGTTGAACATCCAGCCGATGTGCGCCCACCACAGGCCCTTGACCAGGGCGGGCAGGTCATCGCCGAAGCGCCACGGCGAATGCGGGTCGCCGTCGGCGTCGGAGAAGCGGTGGTGCTTGCGGTGGTCGGCCACCCAGCGCACCAGCGGACCCTCGACCGCCATCGACCCGGCGACGGCCAGGGCGATGCGGAGCGGGCGCTTGGCCTTGAAGGAGCCGTGCGTGAAGTAGCGGTGGAAACCGATCGTCACGCCGTGGCAGCCCCAGTAGTACATGACGACGAGCAGGGCCAGATCGAGCCAGCTGACGCCCCGTCCCCACGCGAGCGGCACGGCGACGACCAGGGCCGCGAACGGCACCACGATGAAGAGCAGGAGCGCGATCTGTTCGATCGAACGCTTGTTGTCGCCGCCGAGCGTGGCGGAGGCGGGCACGGTCCCGTCGGCCGCCGTCGGCAGGTTGTCGTCGATCACATCGGGGCGGGTAGGCATCGGCAGTCCCCTGAGGGTGAGGAAATATGACGAGATAACCGGGCTACGCCTCCGTAACCTACGGCAACGTAAGTATGTCAGCGATCCAGCCCGCGACACGAGAGCGCCGCCGCCGGAACCTTTGCGGGACCCGGCCCGTGCCCCCCCCTGTCGAATACCCCCCAGGGCAGCGAGCACGCCGGAGCCCCGGACACCTATCCTGGGTGCGTCGGACAGCGCGGTCCGCACTCTGCTTTCCCGGGGTGACGTCAGTACCGCGACGGCCCCGGACCCCCTGTGACAGAAGTGCTCAACCACTGCAAGGAGCCGCACACTGTGAGCAGTGCCGACCAGACACCTGCCGCCAGCGCCGAGCTGCGCGCGGACATCCGCCGCCTCGGTGATCTGCTGGGCGAGACCCTCGTACGCCAGGAGGGCCAGGAGCTCCTCGACCTCGTCGAGCGCGTCCGCGCCCTGACCCGCACCGACGGCGAGGCCGCCGCCGCGCTCCTCGGCGACACGGAGCTGGAGACCGCCGCGCAGCTCGTGCGCGCCTTCTCCACCTACTTCCACCTCGCCAACGTCACCGAGCAGGTCCACCGCGCCCACGAGATGCGCGACCGCCGGGCCGCCGAGGGCGGGCTCCTCGCCCGCACCGCCGACCGCCTCAAGGACGCCGACCCCGAGCACCTGCGCGAGACCGTCAAGAACCTCAACGTACGGCCCGTCTTCACCGCTCACCCCACCGAAGCCGCCCGCCGCTCCGTGCTCAACAAGCTCCGCCGGATCGCCGAGCTCCTCGACACCCCCGTCATCCAGGCCGACCGCCGCCGGCACGACCTGCGGCTCGCCGAGCACATCGACCTGATCTGGCAGACGGACGAGCTCCGCGTCGTACGCCCCGAACCGGCCGACGAGGCGCGCAACGCCATCTACTACCTCGACGAACTGCACGCCGACGCCGTCGGCGACGTCCTGGAGGACCTCGCCGCCGAACTCGAGCGCGTCGGCGTCGAGCTGCCGGCGGGCACCCGCCCCCTCACCTTCGGCACCTGGATCGGCGGCGACCGCGACGGCAACCCCAACGTGACGCCCGCCGTCACCTGGGACGTGCTGATCCTCCAGCACGAGCACGGCATCACCGACGCCCTCGAACTCGTCGACTACCTGCGCGGACTGCTCTCCAACTCCATCCGCTACACCGGGGCCACCGACGAGCTCCTCACCTCGCTCCAGGCCGACCTGGAACTCCTCCCCGAGATCAGCCCCCGCTACAAGCGGCTGAACGCGGAGGAGCCCTACCGCCTCAAGGCCACCTGCATCCGCCAGAAGCTCGTCAACACCCGCGAGCGCCTCGCCTCCGGCACCCCCCACCGCCCCGGCTGCGACTACCTCGGCACCTCCGAGCTCATCGCCGACCTGGTCCTCATCCAGACGTCGCTGCGCGAGCACCGCGGCGGCCTCTTCGCCGACGGCAGGATGGACCGCACCATCCGGACGCTCTCCGCCTTCGGCCTTCAGCTCGCCACCATGGACGTACGCGAACACGCCGACGCCCACCACCACGCCCTCGGCCAGCTCTTCGACCGGCTCGGCGAGGAGTCCTGGCGCTACGCCGACATGCCCCGCGACTACCGGCAGAAGCTCCTCGCCAAGGAACTCCGCTCCCGCCGGCCGCTCGCTCCCACGCCCGCCCCGCTCGACGCCGCCGGCGAGAAGACCCTCGGCGTCTTCCACACCATCAGGCAGGCGTTCGAGCGCTTCGGCCCCGAGGTCATCGAGTCCTACATCATCTCGATGTGCCAGGGCGCCGACGACGTCTTCGCCGCGGCCGTCCTCGCCCGCGAGGCAGGGCTCCTGGACCTCCACGGCGGCTGGGCCAAGATCGGCATCGTGCCGCTCCTGGAGACCACCGACGAGCTCCGGGCAGCCGACGTCATCCTCGACGAGATGCTCGCCGACCCGTCGTACCGCCGCCTCGTCTCCCTGCGCGGAGACGTCCAGGAGGTCATGCTCGGCTACTCCGACTCCTCCAAGTTCGGCGGGATCACCACCTCCCAGTGGGAGATCCACCGCGCCCAGCGCCGGCTCCGCGACGTCGCCCACCGCTACGGCGTACGCCTCCGCCTCTTCCACGGCCGCGGCGGCACCGTCGGCCGGGGCGGCGGTCCCTCGCACGACGCGATCCTCGCCCAGCCCTGGGGCACCCTGGAGGGCGAGATCAAGGTCACCGAGCAGGGCGAGGTCATCTCCGACAAGTACCTCATCCCTGCTCTGGCCCGCGAGAACCTGGAGCTGACGGTCGCCGCCACCCTCCAGGCCTCGGCGCTGCACACCGCGCCCCGTCAGTCCGACGAGGCGCTCGCCCGCTGGGACGCGGCCATGGACACCGTGTCCGACGCCGCCCACGCCGCCTACCGCAAGCTCGTCGAGGACCCCGACCTGCCCGCGTACTTCCTCGCCTCCACCCCCGTGGACCAGCTCGCCGACCTGCACCTGGGCTCGCGGCCCTCCCGCCGCCCCGGCTCGGGCGTCTCGCTCGACGGCCTGCGCGCCATCCCGTGGGTGTTCGGCTGGACCCAGTCACGGCAGATCGTCCCCGGCTGGTTCGGTGTCGGCTCCGGTCTCAAGGCACTGCGCGAAGCCGGCCTCGGCACCGTCCTGGAAGAGATGCACGGGCAGTGGCACTTCTTCCGGAACTTCCTCTCCAACGTCGAGATGACCCTCGCCAAGACCGACCTGCGCATCGCCCGGCACTACGTCGACACCCTCGTGCCCGACGAGCTCAAGCACGTCTTCGACGTCATCGAGGCCGAGCACGAGCTGACGGTGCAGGAAGTCCTCAAGATCACCGGCGGCAAGGAACTCCTCGACACCAGCCCGGTGCTCCAGCAGACCTTCGCCATCCGTGACGCCTACCTGGACCCGATCTCCTACCTCCAGGTGTCCCTGCTCGCCCGCCAGCGCCAGGCGGCCGAGCGCGGCGAGGAAGCCGACCCGCTGCTCGCCCGGGCCCTGCTGCTCACCGTCAACGGTGTCGCGGCGGGCCTGCGCAACACCGGCTGATCACCTGAGGAGCGATCCGCGGGTGCGGTCCTGTCACAGGGCGACGAACGTCGCCGCCAGCAGGGCCGCGCCCGCGGTGCCCACGCCCCATGCCGTGCGGTTCATCCGCAGCCCGCCGCCGATCAGGAGCGCGGCCAGCACCATCGCACCGCCGAGCGGCACCCACGCGTGCAGGAAGCCCGGTGTCCCGGTGCGTACGACCTCGTCGGTGCCGGGCTTCACCACCACCGGGAAGCGAAGCGGTCGCCCTCGCGCACCGCGACGGACCGCTCGACGGTCACACCGGAGCGTGCCCGCGACGCCGCGTCCGGAGCGAACGACCCCGTGCACACGTCCTCGCCGCACGCGGTGACCGTCATCGTGCCGTGTTCGCGGCCCTTGGCCAGGACGACGTGGTGCGCCGTGTCCCACGAGGCCCAGACGCCCGCGGCCAGCAGCAACAGGACCACACAGCCCGCGGCGAACGAACGGCCGTGGGCCAGCAGCCGGTGGGAGGAGCTCCGCTTCATGGGGGCCGATCTTTGGGCAGAGCCGTGCCCTGGGTCAACCTGTGGCCGGAAAAGGCCCGGGAACCAGCGGGAATGTCAGGAGTTGTACGTGGACTGCGCCCGCTCGAGCCCGTCCGCCAGCAACGACTCCACCGCGTCGGCCGCCCGGTCCACCAGGTAGGCGAGCTCCTTGCGCTCCGCGCCGGAGAAGTCCTTCAGCACGAAGTCCGCCACCTGCATGCGGCCGGGCGGACGGCCGATGCCGAAACGGACACGGTGGTAGTCCGGGCCCATCGCCTTCGTCATCGACTTCAGCCCGTTGTGCCCGTTGTCGCCGCCGCCCAGCTTCAGCCGCAGCATGCCGAAGTCGATGTCCAGCTCGTCGTGGACGGCCACGACGTGGTCCGTGGGGACCTTGTAGAAGTCCCGCAGCGCGGTGACCGGCCCGCCGGACAGGTTCATGTACGACATCGGCCTGGCCAGCACCACACGACGGCTGAGCGGCCCCGGCGGGCCCATCCGCCCCTCCACGACCTGCGCCTGCGCCTTCTGCGCGCGCTTGAACTTCCCGCCGATCCGCTCCGCCAGCAGGTCGGCGACCATGAAACCGACGTTGTGCCGGTTGGCGGCGTACTCGGGGCCGGGATTGCCGAGGCCCACGATCAGCCAGGGGTCGGTGGCGTCGGACATCTGTGCTCGGTCTCCTCGCGTACGGCCGGTGGTGGGTGCGGGGTGCGGGACATGCGCCGGGACAACCGGAACGGGGTGGCGGGCCCCCGGCAGGGATCCGCCACCCCGTCAGCCGGGCCGGTGGGGCGAGGCTCAGGCCTCGGTGCCCTCGGCCTCCTCGGAGGGGGCCTCCTCGACCTGCGCGGAGACGACCTGGAGCACGACGGCGTCCTCGTCGCCGGCCAGGACGGAACCCGACGGGAGCGGGATGTCCTTGGCGAGGATCGAGTCACCGGCGTCCAGGCCCGCGACGGAGACCGTCACGGACTCGGGGATGTGGGTGGCCTCGGCCTCGACGAGCAGCGTGTTCTGGACGTACTCGAGCAGGTTGCCGCCGGGGGCCAGCTCGCCCTCGACGTGCACCGCGATCTCGACCTCGACCTTTTCGCCGCGCGTGACGGTGAGCAGGTCGACGTGCTCGATGGTGCCCTTGATGGCGTTGCGCTGGACGGCCTTCGGGATGACCAGGGCGCTCTTGCCGTCGATCTCGAGACCGATCAGGACGTTGGCGGTACGGAGCGCCAGGAGCAGGTCGTGGCCCGGCAGCGTGATGTGGACCGGCTCGGCACCGTGGCCGTAGACGACCGCGGGGACCAGGTTGGCACGACGCGTACGGCGGGCGGCGCCCTTGCCGAACTCGGTACGGACCTCTGCGGCGAGCTTGATCTCGGCCATGATGCACTCCTCGTAAGGTGAGATGAGACGGATGGTCACCCGGCCCACGACAGGCCTGCTACGAAGAGCGCGTCGATAACGGACCGCCGCACCAACAGGTACGGCCTCCCTCGCCGAGCAACTCGCTGAGTCTACCCGCCGGGGAGGCCGCGCCCAAAGTGGATCACCCGCGGGTGACCGACCGGGGGCCCTTCGGCTCTGCCGCTAGTCGCCCTGCTCCTCGAAGAGGCTCGTCACCGAACCGTCCTCGAAGACCTCCCGGACCGCGCGCGCGATCGTCGGGGCGATGGACAGCACCGTGATCTTGTCGATCTCCAGCTCACCCGGGGTCGGCAGGGTGTCCGTGAAGACGAACTCGCTCACCTTGGAGTTCTTCAGACGGTCCGCGGCGGGGCCGGACAGCACACCGTGCGTCGCCGTCACGATGACGTCCTCCGCGCCGTGCGCGAAGAGGGCGTCGGCGGCGGCGCAGATCGTGCCACCCGTGTCGATCATGTCGTCCACCAGGACGCAGACCCGGCCCTCGACGTTGCCGACGACCTCGTGGACGCTGACCTGGTTGGGCACGTCCTTGTCGCGGCGCTTGTGGACGATGGCCAGCGGGGCGTCCAGCCGGTCGCACCAGCGGTCGGCGACGCGCACCCGGCCGGCGTCCGGCGAGACGATCGTCAGCTTCGAGCGGTCGACCTTGGCTCCGACGTAGTCGGCCAGTATCGGCAGCGCGAACAGGTGGTCGACCGGGCCGTCGAAGAAGCCCTGGATCTGGTCGGTGTGCAGGTCGACGGTCAGGATGCGGTCGGCACCCGCCGTCTTCATCAGGTCCGCGACCATGCGGGCCGAGATGGGCTCGCGGCCGCGGTGCTTCTTGTCCTGGCGGGCGTAGCCGTAGAACGGCACGATCACCGTGATGGAGCGGGCGGACGCGCGCTTCAGCGCGTCCAGCATGATCAGCTGCTCCATGATCCACTTGTTGATCGGAGCCGTGTGGCTCTGGATCAGGAAGCAGTCGGCACCGCGGGCGGACTCCTGGAACCGCACGTAGATCTCACCGTTGGCGAAATCGAAGGCCTTCGTCGGCACGAGGCCGACACCCAGCTGATGTGCGACCTCCTCGGCCAGCTCGGGGTGGGCGCGGCCGGAGAAGAGCATCAGTTTCTTCTCGCCGGTCGTCTTGATCCCGGTCACAGCACAGTCTCCTCAGACGTGTATCTGGCCCCGTGCGCAGGTGTCCCGATGTGCGACGAGCCAGCCGAAATGGGTGAGCATCTATCACGGTACGCCGCCTCGGGCGCACCTGTTTCCGGTCAGCTTTCGCCGCCGGCCTCCTCGATGGCGGCCGCAGCCGCCTGAGCCGCCGCGCTGCCGGGGCGCTTGCGCGCCACCCAGCCCTCGATATTCCGCTGCTGGCCCCGTGCCACGGCCAGCGATCCCGCGGGTACGTCCTTGGTGATGACCGAACCGGCCGCGGTGTAAACGCCGTCGCCGACCGTGACAGGCGCCACAAACATATTGTCCGACCCGGTCCGGCAGTGTGACCCGATCGTCGTGTGGTGTTTGGCCACACCGTCGTAGTTGACGAAGACGCTGGCCGCACCGATGTTCGTGTGGTCGCCGATGGTGGCGTCGCCGACGTAGCTGAGGTGGGGGACCTTCGTCCCCTCGCCGATCGTGGCGTTCTTCATCTCCACGTAGGTGCCGGCCTTGGCCTTCGCGCCCAGCCGTGTCCCCGGCCGGAGGTAGGCGAACGGGCCGACCGAGGCCCCCGGGCCCACCTCGGCCCCGTCCGCGACCGTGTTGTCCACCCGGGCGCCGGCGTGCACCACGGTGTCCGTCAGGCGCGTGTTGGGGCCGACCTCGGCGTCCTCGGCGAGGTGGGTGGATCCGAGCAGCTGCGTGCCCGGGTGCACGACGGCGTCGCGCTCGTACGTCACCGTCACGTCGATCTGCGTCGACGCCGGGTCCACCACCGTGACGCCGGCCAGCATGGCGCGCTCCAGCAGCCGCTCGTTGAGCAGCCGCCGGGCCTCGGCCAGCTGGAGGCGGTTGTTGATGCCGAGGATCTCCCGGTGGTCGGCGGCGACCGAGGCGCCGACGCGGTGACCCGCCTCCCGCAGGATCGACAGCACGTCGGTGAGGTACTCCTCGCCCTGGCTGTTGTCGGTGCGGACCTTGCCGAGCGCGTCGCTCAGGAGCCGCCCGTCGAAGGCGAACACCCCGGAGTTGATCTCCCGGATCGCGCGCTGCGCGACCGTGGCGTCCTTGTGTTCGACGATCTCGGTGACCGCGCCGCCGGCGTCGCGGACGATCCGGCCGTAGCCGGTGGAGTCCGGCACCTCGGCGGTCAGCACGGTGACGGCGTTCGCGTCGGCCGCGTGGGTGGCGGCGAGCGCGGAGAGCGTCTCGCCGGAGAGGAGCGGGGTGTCGCCGCAGACGACGATGACGGTGCCGTCGACGGTGCCGTCGAGCTCCTCCAGCCCCATCCGTACGGCGTGCCCGGTGCCGTTCTGCTCGGCCTGGTAGGCGGTGCGCACGGGGGTGTCACCGGCGGAGAGGTGGGCGGTGACCTGCTCGCTCGCGTGGCCGACGACGACGACGAGGTGCCGGGGCGCGAGTTCGCGGGCCGCGGCGACGACGTGCCCGACGAGCGAGCGCCCGGAGAGCTCGTGCAGGACCTTGGGTGTCTTCGACTTCATGCGGGTGCCCTCACCCGCTGCGAGGACGACGACGGCGGCCGGGGAGGGGACGCTCACGGAAATGCCCTTCGGCTTCGGGTGGTGGACATCCGCAGGATACCGGGGGTCTTTCCGGCCGAAACGAGCGCGGGCCCCGACCGGTGGAGGTCGGGGCCCGGAGGTATGGCGGCCCGTACGGCGCTGTGAGCTCCCCTGCCAGGACTCGAACCCGGACAAATGGCACCAAAAGCCACTGTGCTGCCATTACACCACAGGGGACTGCAAAGCATCTCCGGCCGGACATTTCGTCAGACCCTGGAGACGGCACCCAACACTATGCCGTACCAGGTGCCCTCCACGCGACGACGGAACCCGGCGTTCCGGGGATACCGGTGGCCCGCAACCCCGTTGCCCGCCGCCGCCGTTCCCGGCGAGGGGCGTACCCGGCGTGCCGCACGGGGGCCGGCCGGCCGCCCGCCCGTGCCTTCGCACTCGCCGGAAAAACGGATGCGCCCGCCCGTAGGCTGGACGCCATGACCGCAACGGGGGCAGACCGGGAGGCGGCGGGATCGACCACCCGCGGCTACTGGTGGTGGGAAAGGCGACGCGGTGTCGCCCTGGACGTGGGA
Organism: Streptomyces sp. NPDC005899; assembly: GCF_040629645.1. Taxonomy (NCBI): domain Bacteria; kingdom Bacillati; phylum Actinomycetota; class Actinomycetes; order Kitasatosporales; family Streptomycetaceae; genus Streptomyces; species Streptomyces sp. NPDC005899. The sequence goes on from NZ_JBEXWB010000116.1 coordinate 11,986, forward strand.
CTGGCGCTGTTCTCGGCGCTGGAGTGCGCTCTGGAGGGAGTGGAGTTCGCCGGGGACACCGGGCTGCCGGTGCCGGTGGGGGTGGTCTTCGGGCTGGTCGCCGGATCGGTCCTGCTGGTGCGCCGGCGATGGCCGATCGCCGTGGTGCTGGTGTCGATAGCGACGACGCCCGCCGAGATGGGCTTCCTCATGGGACTCGTCGGCCTCTACACACTGGCCGCCTCCGAGGTGCCGCGCAGGATCACCGTGGCGCTCACGGGAATGACGCTCGTCGGCACGTTCATCGTCTCCTACGTCCGGCTGCGGCAGAGCGTCGACACCCACGCCGACTTCGGGCCCGGCGTCTGGTACACCCCCGTCGTGTCCCTCTTCATGTCCCTGGGGCTCACGGCGCCGTCCGTGCTCCTGGGCCTGTACATCGGGGCCCGGCGCCGGCTCATGGAGAGCCTGCGGGAGCGGGCGGACTCGCTGGAGCGGGAGCTGTCGCTGCTGGCCGACCGGGCCGAGGAACGGGCCGAATGGGCGCGCACCGAGGAGCGGACCCGGATCGCGCGGGAGATGCACGACGTGGTGGCGCACCGGGTCAGCCTGATGGTGGTGCACGCGGCGGCGCTCCAGGCGGTGGCCCCGAAGGACCCGGCGAAGGCGGTCCGCAACGCGGCGCTGGTCGGCGACATGGGCCGCCAGGCGCTCACCGAACTCCGCGAGATGCTCGGAGTGCTGCGCAGCGGGGACGCGCTGGTGGCCCCGTCCGACGGACGGGTGCCGCTCGCGTCGGTGGGCCGGGCGGCCGCCGCGGTGGCCGCCGCCGTGGCCGCGGAGGACGGGCCCCGGCTGTGCGAGGTGGAGGCGCTGGTGGCGCAGTCCCGGGAGGCGGGGATGACGGTGGAGCTGTCCGTCGACGGCGAGCTGCGCCCGTACGCCCCCGAGGTGGAGCAGACGGCCTACCGGGTCGTGCAGGAGGCGCTGACGAACGTCCACAAGCACGCGGCGGGCGCCAGGACGTGGGTGCGGCTGGCACACCGGGGTGCCGAGGTCGCGATGCAGGTGGAGAACGGGCCGACGGACGGTGCCACGGCGGACGCCGGACTGCCGAGCGGGGGGAACGGCCTGGTGGGGATGCGGGAGCGGGTCCTCGGACTCGGCGGGGTGTTCGTGTCCGGGCCGACGGAGTCGGGTGGCTTCCGGGTGTCGGCGGTCCTGCCGGACGCCGGCGCGGCCGCGTGAGCACCACGGCGCCGCGGCCCGCGCCGGTGGACCGCAGGACCTGACGGCGTGCGGCCCCCAGCGTCTCAGCCGGAGGTGAGCCGCTCCGGCTGAGACCCCGTGACGAGCGTCTCCAGGGCGCGGTCGATGTCGGACCCGAGGTACCAGTCGCCCGTGTGGTCGATGGAGTAGACGCGCCCCTCGATGTCGATGGCGAGCACCGCCTGCCCGTCCCCCTCCTCGCCGAGCGGCGCCACCTCCGTCCGGAGCGCGCGCCCGAGGTCGCCGAGCGTGCGCGCCAGGTGGAGGCCGCTCAGCGGGTCGATGCGCACGGTGGCCGGCGCGATCTGCCGGCCCGGAGCCGAACCGGTGATGCGCAGGCCGCCGAATTCGGCCCACGCCTCCACGGCCGCCGGGAACACGGCGTGCTGGTGGCCGGCGGGCGAGGCGTGGGAGCGCAGGGCGTCGGCCCACTCCTCGGCCTGGCGGATGTTCCAGCGCCCCGGCTGCCAGCCGGCCTCGCGGAGGGCGGCGTCCAGGGGCACGGGGAAGCGGGTGGAGGAGGTGCGGTCGTGCTGGGCGGGTACGGCGGCTCGGTCGCGCATGGTGTCCTGCTCAGCCCTTCTCGGCGGTGGTCGCCGCACCGGTGGCGGTGAGGTCGACGGGGCGTACGCCGAAGTGGGCGAGCATCACCGCGCAGGACCGGCAGGGGGGCGCGTACGTGCCGTGCAGCGGATCGCCGTCCTCGCGGATGCGCCGGGCGGTGAGCCGGGAGTGCTTGAGGACCCGGCGGGCTTCGCCGTTCGTCAGCGGTTTGCGCTGGGCGCGCTTGGAGCGGCCGCTGTCGGCGGAGGTGAGCTGCCGCGAGAGCAATATCGCCTCGGGGCAGCGCCCGGTGAAACGCTCGCGCTGGCCACTGGTCAGGGTATCGAGGAAGTCCTGCACGAGGGGGTGGAGGACCGGCGGCCGGTCCCCCTTGCCCGCCGTGCAGGTCAGCGTCTCCCCACGGACGGACAGTGCTGCGGCCACGGCCGGCAGGATGCCGTCGCGGCGGTGGTGGAGCTGGGGGGTACGGCTCGGCTCGGTGGCGCGCCAGCTGAGACGTGGGTCTCCGGACGTCACTGTTTGTGCAGTATGCATGGTGCGGACTTCCCTCCCTGCAATCCCCCGAGTCGCGGGGGACAGCCTGCCAAATGTGCAGGGTGCTGGGGAAGCTGGGGCGGTAAATCGTGTCTGCGTGTCGCGGCTCACCGGCCCCGCCGTGCCGCGTCCGTCACCCACCGGTGACGTTCCGTGAGGGTCGCCGCATGGGCGGGATCCGCTCTCACGGCACCGCATAGGCTGTGCTGAACACCGGACGCAGCAGGGGGCAACCGCCATGACGACAGGTCGGCTCGGGCAGCAAGCCGCGCCACCGAACGCGGCCTACGCCGGGCAGGTCGTGCACTTCCCGGACCCGGTCCGCGCGTCCCGCCACCCCAGAGGTGTGCGGATGGACGCGAACGGCCGTCCGGATCTCTCGCCGTACGCGCGCGCCGCCGCGGAGATCGCCGACCCGCCTCCCGGCTTCGGTGTCGACGAGCTGCGACTGACGGACTACGTCTCGGCGAACGCGGCCATGGCGGCGAGCGGCCACGAGCTGTGGGACACGATCCCCGCGGTGGCGACCCCGCACGGGTGGACGTGGCACCACGTGGCCGGCGGCCGGCGCATGGAGCTCGTCCCCGTGGAGGTGAAGGCGCTGCTGCGTCACCACGGTGGGCTGGCGACCACGCCCGTGGACCAGGACCGGCGCGGCACGCGGCCGTTGCAGGAGACGCGGCCGACTCACTTCCGGCTGCCGAAGGGTGCCGTCGCGGTCGGCGAGGAGCAGATCCTGGGCGTCGAGGAGGACCTCGGCTACCGGCTGCCGGGCGCGTACCGGTCCTTCCTCAAGGCGGCCGGCGGTTCGGCCCCGGCCGGTGCTGCCCTGGACGCGGAGCTCGGCCTGCTGGTCGACCAGCCGTTCTTCACGGTGCGCGAGGAAGCCGCCATGAACGACCTGGTCTACGTGAACAAGTGCCTGCGGGACCACTTCACGAAGGACTACCTGGGCGTCGCCTTCGTCCAGGGCGGCATCGTCGCGGTGAAGGTGCGCGGCGGCGACGTCGGGACGGTGTGGTTCTGCCCGTACGACGACGCCCGGGACAGGGACGGCTGGACTGTGCAGGAGCGCGTGGAGCGGCTTCTGCTGCCCTGCGGCGAGGACTTCGACGCCTTCCTCCAGCGCCTCGCGGGCAACCCCCCGGAGCTGGAGACGGTGGCGAACCTGATGGTGGACGGCGGCTTCGCGCGTGCCGTCCCGGTGGAGGGGTGAGCGGGTTGGTGACCTTCGCGCAGGCGCAGGAGCGGGCGGACGAGTGGGTCAACGGTGACGTGCCCGCCTACCAGCACCGCGAGGTGCGGGTGCGGGAGTTCGAGCTCGGTTTCGTGGTGTGGGCCGAGGACCGCGCGGAGGGCCCCGTCTCGGACGGAGGCCGTCAGCGGCTGGTGATCGCCCGCGACAGCGGCGAGGCCACACTGTGGCCGGGGCTGCCGGTGGGTGAGGTGATCCGGCGGTACGAGGAGGAGTACGGGACCCCCGAGGGGGCCGGGCCCGCGGCTCCCGAGCCGCCGCGGCGCATCGATCTGAACCAGACGTCCTTCCTGCTGACCCCGCCCGAGTGGCTTCAGGAGGCGGCCGACAAGCTCGGCATCCCGGACCGGCGTACGGGCGAGGGCGCGGACGCCGGTGCGGGCGTGGACGCGGAGGCTCCTTCGGCTCCGGCTCCTCCCGCGCCACCGGCGCCCGCCCCGCCCGCCCCCTCCGGCGCCGCCCCGGCGACCGGCGCGACCCCGTGGCCGGCCGCGGGCGGGCAGCCCGACCACGAGCCCACGGCCCAGGACGGCGTCCCCGCCGACGCGACGCCCTGGGCCGGCACGGACACCAACGCGGGGCCGGACGACGGCGGCGTGCCGCTGCCGGCGACGGTGTTCGCGCCGCCGCTCTCGGGCTCCGACGACGACGGCGCTCCGCCGCCCGTGGTGCCGGCGGAGGCTCCGACGGCTCTGATGTCGGGGGGCAGCAGGCTCCCCCGGACCGCGGTCGTCCCCGGACTGGGGACGCAGTCCGGCGGCCCGGGCACACCCGCGCCGGGGACACCCGCCGCCCCTCCCGGGCCCGGCGCGCAGGACATCGCGGACGCCGCCACCAGCAAGGCCGTGGTGCCCCCGCGAGGCGCGCGGGGGACGGGGCCGGCCGCCCCGCCGCCACCCGGGGCGCCGGGCGTTCCGGGGCTCCGGCCGGGTGCGACTCCACCGCCGTCGGGGCCGGGTGCTCCCGGTGCGCCGGACGGCGGCTACCTGCCGACCCAGCTCGTCTCGCAGCTCGACGGCCCCGGTGCGCCCGGTGCCCCGCGGCCTCCCGGCCCCCCGGGTCCGCCGGCGCCTCCCGGCCCGCCCGGGGGTACGCCGCCTCCGGGCGGCGGGCTGCACCACGCGGCGACGATGTTCGCCGACGCGAGCATCGGCGGCCCGAGCGCTCCGCGGCCCCCCGGTCCGCCCGGAGCCCCGGGCGCCTCCGGC
>NZ_JBEXWB010000117.1:0-16762 GCF_040629645.1 Streptomyces sp. NPDC005899
GCGATCTGCGCCAGACGCCGTGCCTCGTCGCGGGTCGCGCGGGCGATGGCGTCCTCGTCCACCGTGGTCAGGTGGTTGCCCTCGACGACGGGCCTGCCGTCGACGAGGGAGAGGGTCACGGGGGCCGCGGCGCCGAAGACGAGCGCGGTCACCGGGTCGGCGATGGAGGCGTGGGCGAGGGTGTCCAGCTTCCACAGGACGAGGTCGGCGAGCTTGCCCGCCTCGAGGGAGCCGATCTGGCCGGCGCGGCCCAGGACCTGGGCACCGCCGTACGTACCCAGGCGCAGGGCCTGGCGTGCGTCGAGTGCCTTCTCACGGCGGGCGCCGAGGCGGTTGATGAGGAGGGCGTTGCGCAGCTCGGTGTGGAGTTCGCCGGACTCGTTGGACGCGGTGCCGTCGACACCGAGCCCGACCGGCACGCCGGCGGCGAGCATGTCGGGGACCCGGGCGATGCCGGCGGCGAGGCGGGCGTTGGAGGACGGGCAGTGCGCGACTCCGGTGCCGGTGCGGGCGAAGGCGGCGATGTCGGAGTCGTTCATGTGGACGCAGTGCGCCATCCACACGTCGTCGCCGAGCCAGCCGGTCGACTCGAAGTAGTCGGTCGGGCCCATCCCGAACAACTCCTTGCAGAATCGTTCCTCCTCGACGGTCTCCGAACCGTGCGTGTGCAGCCGTACGCCCCGGCGGCGGGCCAGTTCGGCGCTCTGCCGCAGCAGTTCGGTGGAGACCGAGAACGGCGAGCAGGGTGCGACGGCGACCTGCGTCATGGCGTCGAAGGAGGCGTCGTGGTGGGCGTCGACGGTCGCCTCGGTGGCGGCGAGCGCCCCCTCCAGCGACTCGACGGCGAAGTCGGGCGGCAGCCCGCCGTCCTTCTCGCTGCGGTCCATGGAGCCCCGGGCGAGGGTGAAGCGCACGCCCATCTCGCGGGCGGCGCCGATGATGGCGCCGGACAGGTCGCCGGAGCCCCGCGGGTAGACGTAGTGGTGGTCCATCGCGGTGGTGACGCCGCCGCGGGCCATCATGGCGAGCGAGCCCTGGGCGGCGGCACGGGCCATCGGCTCGTCGATGCGCGCCCAGGTCGGGTACAGGGCGACCAGCCAGTCGAAGAGGTTGTGGTCGGTCGCCAGGCCCCGGGTGATCCACTGGTAGAAGTGGTGGTGGGTGTTGACGAGGCCGGGTGTCGCGAGGTGGCCGGTGCCGTCGACACGTCGTATGACGTTCGCGAGGCCCTGCGGGGCCTTGCCGGCGCCGACGGACTCGATGCGGTTGCCCGCCACGACGATGTGCCCGGACGCGTACTCGGTGTCGTGGGCGTCGACGGTGGCGATGGAGCAGTTCTCGATGACGGTGCGCTGCGGGTCTGCCGATGCTGCCATGGCGCTTCCTTCTTCGTTCGGGGGTCGGACGGGCACGGCAGGACCCTAGGAGGATTTGAGTACCACGGCGTTACGGCCGTGGGTGCCGAGATGGTGGAAGAACAGGTTGAGCAGCACCGCGACGAGCGCTCCCGCGCTGATTCCGGAGCCGAGCACCGTCTGCGCCCAGGAGGGGAACCCTGCGTAGAAGGCCGGTGCGGCGAGCGGGATGATCCCCGCGCCGAGTGCCACCGCGACGAGGATGATGTTGGAGCTGTCGTCCAGGCCGGCTTCGGACAGCGTCCGGATGCCGCTCACCGCGATCGAGCCGAAGAGGACGATGCCCGCGCCACCGAGGACGGGCATCGGCACGAGGGAGACGACGGCGCCGAGCACGGGGAAGGCGCCCAGCACCAGCAGCACACCGCCCGCGGCCGCCACCACGTAGCGGCTGCGCACCCTGGTCAGCGACACGACGCCGACGTTCTGCGCGAAGGCGCTGGTGGGGAAGCCCCCGAAGACGGGGCCGAGGAGTGTGGCGATGCCGTCGGTGCGCAGCCCGCGGGTGATGGTGGCCCCGTCGGTGCGCCGTTCGCAGATCTCACCGAGCGCGAGCATGCTCGCGGAGGACTCCGTCATCAGCACCAGCATCACGATGCAGAGCGAGAGGATCGCGGCGGGCTGGAACTCGGGGGCCCCGAAGGCGAACGGCGTGGGCAGGGCGGCGACGGGCGCGGACCCCAGGGCGGAGAAGTCGGCGAGTCCGAACGGGATCGCGGCCAGCGTGCCGACGAACATGCCGGCGAGCAGGGCGACCTGCTTGACGAAGCCGCGCCCGAACCGCTGGATCAGCAGGATGACGACGAGGGTGAAGGCGGCCAGCCCCAGGTACTTCATGGACCCGAAGTCGGCGGCCGTGGCGTCACCGCCCTGTGCCCAGGAGACGGGCACGGGCATCAGGGTGACCCCGATGAGGGTGATCACGACGCCGGTGACGAGCGGGGGGAAGAAGCGCAGCAGTCGGCCGAAGAAGGGGCCGACGGCCAGGCAGAACACACCCGCCACGATCACCGCACCGTAGATGGCGGGGAGTTGGTGGCCGTCGGCGCTGGTCTCGGCGATGGCGAGCATCGGGGCGATGCCCGCGGACGAGGCCGCGTTGACGAAGGGCAGCCGGTTCCCGGCGAAGCGGCCGGCACCGAGCGTCTGCAGGAGGGTGGCGAGTCCGGCGATCAGGAGGCTCGCCGCGATGAGGCGGGTCATGCCGGCGGCACCGAGTCCGACGGCCTGGCCGATGATGAGCGGAGGGGTGACGACGCCCGCGTACATGGCGGCGATGTGCTGGAGTGCGGCGGGGACGAGCCGCGGGGGCGGGAGCTTTTCGTCCACCGGGTGAACTGCCGTGGCGGCAGCGGTCGGTGGTGCGGTACATGGGCCTTTCGCCGGCCCCGTTGCAGGCTGTGCCATGGGATTTCCCTCCGGGATGACCGGCCCCCGCCACCGAAAGGGCGGGGGCCGGTTCAGCACCGCGTCAGAGGTTGGTCATGTCGACCGGGATCTTCGGCTCGACGCCGTCCCGGAGCACCGTCGCCTCGATGAGGCCGTACGGGCGGTCGGCCGCGAAGTACACCTCGTTGTCGTTCTTGAGGCCGAACGGCTCCAGGTCGACGAGGAAGTGGTGGTTGTTCGGCAGTGAGAAGCGGATCTCGTCGATCTCGCTGCGGCTGTTGATGATGCGCGAACCCATCTGGTACAGGGTCTGCTGGAGCGACAGGGAGTACGTCTCGGCGAACGCCTGGAGCATGTGCCGGCGGGCCTGCTCGTAGGACTTCTCCCAGTTGGGCATGCGCTCCTCGTCGCTGGTCCAGTTGTACCGCCACCTGGCGGAGACGTCGGTCGCGAGGATGCGGTCGTACGCCTCCTTCAGCGTCGTGTACCTGTCCTTGACGTAGCCCCAGAACTCGGAGTTGGTGGAGTTGAGGACCGTGAGGTCCTTGAGGCCGGAGATGACCTCCCACTTCTCGCCGTCGAAGGTGATCTGGGTGGTGCGCGTCTCCTGGCCCTTGCGGACGAAGGAGTGCTTGACGTCGTCGGCGCCGATGAACCTGGAGTTGCCGTCGGAGGTGGCGATGCGCTCCCAGGCGTACTCCTCGATCCGGATCCTGGCCACCTTGATGGGGTCCTGGGAGCTCACGAAGTGCCGGGCCAGGTGGATGCCGAACTGCTCGGCGGACTCGATGCCGTGTTCCTTGGCGAAGGCGAACACCGTGTTCTTGGTGGTGTCGGTCGGCAGGACGTTGGCGTTGGAGCCCGAGTAGTGGACGTCGTCCATGTCGCCGGACAGGGCGACGGAGACGTTGAGGTCCTTGATGTGGTGGGTGTCGCCGTCCCGCGTGATCCTGACGACGCGGTTCTCTGCTTTGCCGTACTGGTTCTGGCCGAGAATCGTGGGCATTGTCTGCTAGCTCCCTCGGTAAACGGAGTAGCCGAACGGGTTGAGCAGCAGCGGTACGTGGAAGTGCTCGCCCGGGGTGACGGCGAACGCGATCGCCACCTCCGGGAAGAACGCGCCGCTGTCCCTTACGCGGGGGGCGTCCTGCTGCGCCTCGGCTTGCTTCTTCGCGGTGAAGTACGGCTCGGTCTCGAAGACGAGCCGTACGTGGGTGGTGCCTTCCGGCAGGGCCGGCAGGTCTTTGCAGCGCCCGTCCGCGTCGGTCGCGGATCTGCCGAGCGTCACATACTGCGTGTCGCCGCCGCTGCGGGCGGCCAGGGAGACGGTGACGGCTTCGGCGGGACGGCCGATGCTGGTGTCCAGGATGTGGGTGGACACCGAGGCGGTGGTGTCGGTGCTCAAGACCGTCACGCTCCTTGTTCTCGATAGTGCCGTACGGGCCTCAGGTGGCCTGCACGAGGCGGGTCAGCCGGATGCGGTTGATCTTGCCCAGCTCGGTGCGGACGATCTCGCGTTCACGCTCGGGCGGGTTGCCGATCCGGCTTCTCACCGCGTCGCGCATCTGCTCACCGGTGGCTCCGGTGGCGCAGATCAGGAAGACGTGCCCGAACCGCTCCTGGTAGGCCAGGTTGAGTGCGAGCATCTCCGCCCTGAGCTCCTCGGACGCACCGGCCATCCCCCGCTGTTCACGGGCGGAGTCCGGGTCCCCCGGCTTGGGCCGGCCGATCGGCGCGTGGCCGGCCATCGCCTCGGCCAGGTCCTCCGCGGTGAGGTCCGCCATGGCGGCGTCACTCGCGGCGAACAGGGTTTCCGCGTCGGCGTAGGGTCGGTGAGCGAGGATGCCGCTCCCCCACCGCGCACTGGCGCACACCTCGTGCAGCGCGGCTGTGGCCTCGTCGTCCGGCAGGGTGTTGAACCGGGCCAGGCCCGGTGTGGAGCTCGTAGTCACGGGAGCCTCCGTGGCTTTTTTCCGCTGTGCGTTTTCGGGCTGCGGACAGCTAACGCCCTTCACAACACCACGTCAACAGTTTGTTGAAATTCCGCGAACAGATAATGCCGCCGCCCCAGTTACCGGACGACGGCATTGACCCGCATTGCGCTCGCCTACTCACCTTTGGCGACTTCGTCCCGGTTCAGGTAGTTGTAGACGGTGAACCGGGAGACCCCGAGGGCACCGGCCACGGTCTCGACACCGTGCCGCACCGAGAAGGCACCCCGTGCCTCCAGAGCGCGGACCACCCGCTGCTTGGTCTTGCGGTCCAGCTCAGCCAGTGGCATTCCGTGCCGCCGCTGCATCGCGGCCAGGATGTGGTCGAGCGATTCGGACAGCTGCGGGAGCCGTACGGCTATGACGTCGGCCCCTTCCCAGGCGAGCACCACGTCCTCGGCGGTGGCCTTCCCCGGATCCAGCAGCTCGGCGCCCATGGCGTCGACGAGCGGCTTCACGGCCGCGACGAGGGGGTGGTCGGCCGGTGCGGTCACGGCGTGTCCTCCCCGATCACGTTGAGCTGGAGGGAGACCCGGGTGGCGCCCGAGGCCAGGGCCCTGTGGAGCAGCGAGTCCACCGCCGTGAGGACCTGACCGGCCTCGCCCTCGGCCGTGTTGCCGAAGGGGCCCACGTCCACCGCGTCCAGGTCGGCGGTCTGGATGACCTCGCGGGCGGCCACCGCGTGGGCGGGCGCCTCGTCGAGATCGAACGGCTCGGTGGTGAATTCCACCCTCAGGCGCACGGTGCCTCCTCATGTCCCGCCGCGTCCGTCGGCTCGCACGGCTGGTCCCGACCTTAAGGCACGGCCCCCCGGGCACCGCGGCCCCGAGCGGGTCCCGCGGTGGCGGCACGCGCACCACCGCGCGAGGACGCGCCGGGGAGGCAGCGGTTCACGGCCCGGCCTGGATGTCCCCCCGGGTGGACGACGTGATCGGGTCGCCGTGCGCGAAGTCCCCGGGCGGGATGCCCGGGTGGTGGCCGTCCCTGACCAGCCCGGCCGAGGCGGCGGCCGGGCCGAGGGCGAGCCGGGAGACGATCCGGTAGCGGTCCCCGCGGTAGAGCGAGTGGACGTACTCCACGGGCAGTCCCGCCGTGTCGGAGGTGAGGCGCTCGAAGAGCAGGGCCGGGGAGAGTTCCGGGACCTCCAGGAGCTGCGCCTCCGCCCTGGTGACGACGGTGGGCTCGATGGCCTGGACCGCCTCGCGGACGTGCACCCCGTGGGTGTGGCGCAGGTGCTCGTAGAGGTCGCCGTCCTCCAGCTCCTGCGCCGACAGGCCGGGGACGAGGGACGCCCTGATGTGCAGGTGCTCGATCGCCATCGGGGCGCCGTCGACCAGGCGCAGCCGCGCGACGTACACGATCTCCTCGGCGGGTGACATCCGCAGCTTGCGGCCGACCCGGGCGCCGGCCTGAAGGGTGGTGAACTCCAGCAGCCGGCTCGACCAGGCCCCGGCCGCCTGCGGCACGCTCAGGGCCAGGTCCGCGGAGACCAGCTCCTGGGTGATCTTCGCCGGCGCCACGAACATCCCCCGCCCGTGTTCACGGACCAGGAGCCCGGCGGCCACCAGCTCGTCGACGGCGGCGCGGACGGTCGGCCGGGACACGCCCAGCAGGGCGCAGAGCGCCCGCTCGGACGGGATGGCGTCCCCGGGGCTGCGGCTCTCCATCAGTTCGAGGACCGCGTCGCGGGCCCGTTCCCGTTTGAGCACCGTCCCCGGTACGTCGGCTTTCATCCGTGCCCCTTCTGGAGGTCCACTCATCCTTACCAGTTGAGCGACCGACGGTCACTGGTCAGGGCAAGTGTAGTCACCGATGGCCGGAACAACAGGGGTCGGCAGGCACAAGGTCACCAAAGTCCCTTGTTGCAGGGGGGGTTGACGGCCCCATTGGTCTATGCCACCTTCATCCACCACCAAGAGGTGAGCTGCCCAGTGGGCTTCACTGGTCAGGTGGTCAGGTCTGCTCCCGTTGAGGTGAACCGTGAAGTACCGCTTGCTTGCCGGCGTGTCCGCGCTCATGACGGCCGCCGCCCTCAGTTCCTGCAGTGCCGGCGGGAACGGCGCCGACGAGGCCGGCGGCGCGACCACGGTCGACGTCTGGCTGATGCGCGACAGCGTGTCGGCCGCGTTCCGGAAGGAGTTCACCGCGGGCTTCGAGGCCGCCCACCCGGACATCGACGTCCACGTCCAGATCCAGGAGTGGGACGGCATCGGCCAGAAGATCACCGCCGCCCTGGCCAGCAACGACGCCCCGGACGTCATCGAGGCGGGCAACACGCAGGTGGCGCAGTTCGCCGCGAGCGGCGGCCTGCTGGACCTCAGCGACCGGAAGGACGAGCTGAACGGTGAGGACTGGCTGAAAGGGCTGGCCGAGCCGGGCTCGTACGAGGGCAGGCAGTACGGCATCCCGTACTACGCCGCCAACCGGGTCGTGGTCTACCGCAAGGACCTCTTCGAGAAGGCGGGGATCGACGCCGCCCGGATCACCACCCGCGAGGCGTGGATCGACGCCACGACGAAGCTGAACAAGGGCGGCACGCAGGGCATCTACCTTCCCGGCCAGCTCTGGTACGCGCTCGCCGGCTTCATCTGGGACGAGGGCGGCGACTTCGCCACCGAGTCGGGGGGCCGGTGGAAAGGGGCACTGGACACGCCCGAGGCGATGCGCGGCATGGCCTTCTACGCCCGGCTCCAGGCGCTAGGCAAGGGCCCGAAGGACTCCGACGAGGACGATCCGCCGCAGGCCGAGGTGATGGCCCAGGGCCAGGTGGCCCAGATCGTCTCCACCCCTGGCGGCGCCAACGTGATCACCGAGAACAACCCCGCGCTGAAGGGCCGGCTCGGCTTCTTCCCGATCCCCGGCAAGACGGCCGGCACCCCGGGCGCGGTGTTCACCGGCGGCTCCGACCTGGTCGTCCCCGCCGCGGCCGGCCACCCCGACGCGGCGGTGACGTTCATCAAGGAGCTCACGGGCGACGTCTGGCAGAGGAAGCTCGCGGTGGCCATGAGCTACGTGCCCAACCGGACCACGCTCGCCTCCGCCGTGGCGGACGACCCCGGCGCCTCGGCGATGGCCGTCGGCGCGGCGAACGGCCACGCGACGCCCAACACCCCGGGCTGGGCGGCGGTGGAGGCCGAGAACCCGGTCAAGGACTACATGACCGCCGTCCTGACCGGCGGCGACGCGGCCGAAGAGGCGGCCGATGCCTCCGCCGACATCACGCGGGCGATGAACTCCGGCTCCTGACCCCGGTCCGTCCGTCCCCACCGAGAGGAGGCCCGCCGTGCCGGCTGTCCGCGAAAGGCCCGCGCCACGCGTGCACCGTCCCCCGAAGGCACCTGAGGAACGGTCCGTACGGCCCCCGAACGGCCTCTGGCCGTACGTCCTGATCGCACCCGCGATCGGCGGCATGCTCTACCTGCTCGTGTACCCCCTGGTGCGGGCCGTGGTGATCTCACTCCAGGACTTCCGGCTCCGCCAGCTGATCAGCGGGGACGCCGAGTTCGTGGGTCTGCGCAACTACCGCACCCTGCTGTCCGACCCGCGCTTCTGGGAGGTCACCGGCCGCACCTTCGTCTTCATGGCCGTCAACGTCGTGCTCATCCTCGTCATCTCCACCCTCGTCGCGCTGATGACGGAACGCCTGGGCCGGGCCGGCCGCACCGCCGTGCTCTGCTCGCTGGTGCTCGCCTGGGCGATGCCCGTGGTCGCGGCCACCACGGTGTTCCAGTGGCTGTTCCACAGCGAGTTCGGCATCGTCAACCAGCTTCTGACCGGGCCGGGCCTCACGTCCTTCGAGCACTACCCGTGGTTCGCGCACGGCACGGCGTCCTTCGCGATCCTCGTCCTGCTGATCGTCTGGCAGTCCGTGCCGTTCGCCGCGGTCACCCTGTACTCCGCCCTGACGACCGTGCCCGTCGAGCTGTACGAGTCGGCCCGCCTGGACGGCGCGTCCGGCTCCCGGGTGTTCCGCTCGGTCACCTTCCCGATGCTCCGGCCGATCTTCATGCTCGTGCTGTCGCTGGAGGTGATCTGGACGTTCAAGGCGTTCGTCCAGATCTGGGTGATGACCCGGGGCGGGCCCGGTGACGCCACCACGATCCTGCCCGTGTACGCGGTCCAGACGGCGCTCTCCAGCCAGCGCTACGACCTGGGCTCCGCCGCCTCGATGATCACCGTGGTGCTGATGTCGGGGGTGCTCGTCCTCCACTTCCGCCAGATGTTCCGTCAGGAGGACGACCAGCGATGACCCCGCCCCGTTCCCGCGTCCGGCGCGTCCCGCTGAACGCCGCCGCCGTCGTGACCGTCGTGGTCTGCCTGTTCCCGGTGTACTGGATGGTCTCCACCGCCTTCAAGCCGTCCCGGGACATCCGGTCCGCCGAACCCAGGCTCGTGCCCTCCACCTGGACGCTGGACCACTTCCGCCGGGCCGTGCAGGCCGACGGCTTCGAACTGTTCTGGCGCAACAGCGTCCTGGTGACGCTGGGCGCCGTGCTGCTCTCGCTCGCCGTGGCCCTCGGCGCTTCCTTCGCCGTGGCGCGGCTGCGGTGGAAGGGGCGGCGGCAGTTCATGCTGCTCGTCTTCGTCGCCCAGATGGCGCCCTGGGAATCACTGATCATCCCGATCTACATCATCTCCCGCGACACCGGCATGCTCGACCGGCTGCCCACGCTGACCCTCGTCTACTTCATGATCACGCTGCCGTTCACGATCGTGGTGCTGCGGGGCTTCCTCGCCACGATCCCACCCGAACTGGAGGAGGCCGCACAGGTCGACGGCTGCACCCGGACGGGGGCCTTCAGGCGGGTGGCACTGCCGCTCCTCGCCCCCGGCCTGATGGCGACCTCGCTCTTCGGGTTCATCACCGCGTGGAACGAGTTCGCCTACGCCAACTTCCTGATCATCAAGCAGCAGGACAACCGGACCCTGCCGGTCTGGCTCTCCTCCTTCCAGAACACCTTCGGCACCGACTGGGGCGCCACCATGGCCGCCTCGACGCTCTTCGCCCTGCCCGCGCTCGTGATCTTCCTGCTGCTCCAGCGCCACGTGACCTCCGGCTTCGCAGCCGGCGCGGTGAAGGGCTGACCCCACCCGCACAGGCCCGGCCGACCGCGGCCGCCCCGCGAACCGCCCCGAGAGACACGAATCCGGAGGCCCCCGTGCCCGCACCACGCCCCGAACTCTCCCTTCTCCCCCGCCCCGGCAAGGTCTCCCCGCGCCCCGGCCGCCTCGTCCTGACGCGGGACACCGCCGTGCGCGCCCTGCCCGGTGCGGAGGGGGCCGCGGACCTGCTGCGGACCCTCCTCGGGCCGACGACCGGACTGCCCCTGCCCCCGTCGGCCGACGGCCGGGTCGTCCTGGCCCTCGACCCTCAGCTCGGCGGGCTGGGCGAGGAGGGGTACGGCCTCACCGTCGGGCCGCAGGCGCTCATGCTGCGCGCGGCCCGCCCGGACGGGCTGCTCCGGGGCGTCCAGACGATCCGGCAACTGCTGCCGCCCGAGGCCCTGTCCGGCGGGGCGCCGCGCACGACGTGGGAGTTGCCGTGCGTAGAGATCAGCGACGTGCCGCGCTTCCCCTGGCGCGGCGCGATGCTCGACGTCGCCCGGCACTTCCAGCCCGTCTCCTACCTGCGCCGGTACGTGGACCTGATGGCGCTGCACAAGCTCAACGTCCTGCACCTGCACCTCACCGACGACCAGGGCTGGCGCATGCCGGTCGACGCCTTCCCCCGGCTGACGTCGGTGGGCGGGCGCCGCGCCCAGTCCCTGGCCGACGGGGTGCCGCACGCCGGGGCGTACACGAAGGCGGAGCTGCGTGACCTGGTCCGCCACGCGCGGGATCGGGGGGTGAGCGTCGTACCCGAGATCGAGATGCCCGGCCATGTGCGCGCGGCCCTCGCGGCCTACCCGCACCTGGGCAACCACCCCGGGCGGCCGCTCGACGTGTGGACCAGGTGGGGCGTCTGCGACACCGTGCTGGGGGTCCACGAGGAGGTGTTCGACTTCTGCCGGACGGTGCTGGAGGAGGTCATGGACGTCTTCCCCTCGCCGTACGTCCACATCGGGGGCGAGGAGTGCCCGACCACGGAGTGGGAGGCCAGCCCCGCGGCCCGGGCGCGCGCGGCGGCCGAGGGGCTGGCGGGACCCCACGCCCTGCACGGCTGGTTCATGGGCCGCATCGGCTCCTTCCTGGTCGAGCACGGCCGCCGGCCCACCGGGTGGGCGGAGTCCGGCAGCGAACTGCCCCCCGAGTTCACGGTCATGGCCTGGCGCGACCCGGCCCACGCCCGGACCGCGGCCCGGCGGGGGCACCAGGTGGTGACGGCGCACCACCGGGCCACCTACCTCGACTACGCCCAGTCCACGGATCCGCGGGAGCCCGCGGCCCAGCCGGGCGCCCCCGTGCCCCTGCACGCCGTCCACGCCAACGAGCCGGTGCCGCACGACTGGGAGCCGGCGGAGGCGTCCCGTGTCCTCGGGACCCAGGCGCAGTTGTGGACCGAGTACGTGAGGACACCGGACCGGATCGAGTACCTCACCTATCCCCGGCTGTGCGCCCTGGCGGACCGCGCCTGGTCCGGCGGGCCCGGCGACTGGGCCGGATTCGTCGAGCGGCTGCGCCACCACACGGCCCGGCTGGACGCCCTCGGCGTCCCCTACCGGCCTCTGACCCCGCGGTCCCTGACGACCGCGGCCGCAGGTACAGCGCCGACCCCTCGGTAGCCCATCCCCCACCGTTCCGGAGAGGAACAACGCCATGAGGACATTCCGCAGGAGCCGAATCCGCCCGGTGGCGGCCGCCGCCGTCACCCTGGCCCTGGGCTGCACGGCCCTCGCCGCCCTTCCCTCGACCGCCGGCGCCGCGGCGGCCGGCGGACTCGTCGTCCAGTACCGGACGAGCGCGTCGGGAGCGACGGCGGACCAGAGCGAGCCGTGGCTGAAGGTGCGCAACACGGGGAGTACGGGCGTGCCGCTCTCGGGAGTCAAGGTGCGGTACTACTTCAAGGCCGACTCGGTGTCGGCCGGTTACCGTTTCGCCTGTTCGTGGGCGGTGAGGGGCTGCGCGAACATCACGGGCACCTTCGGGACGCCGCCGCACCCGACCGCCACCGCGGACCGCTACCTGGAGATCGCCTTCACCGCCGGCGCGGGTTCCCTGGCTCCCGGCGCGGACACCGGGGACATGCAGTTGCGCTTCCACCGCTCGGACTGGCAGCCGCTCGGGCAGAGCGACGACTACTCCTTCGGTGCCGAGCGGAGCACGTACGGCGACTGGCCGCGGGTCACCGCCCAGGTGGGCGGCGTCACCGTCTGGGGCGAGGCCCCCGGAGGGGGCGGTCCGACCGACCCGACGGATCCGACCGACCCTCCCACCGACCCGCCCGCCGACGGGCCCACGCTGTTCGACGACTTCGACTACTCGGGGCACGCGGACCCGAGGATCGCGGCGAACGGCTGGAGCGTCCGGTCCAACTCCGGCGGCCCCGGCGTGCCGGGGGCCGTGTGGGCACCGGAGAACGTCACCTTCAGCAGCCAGAGCGGCAACTCGGTGATGAACCTGGAGACCTCGACCGCCGGTACGGGCGCATCGACGGAGCAGACGGAGATCCTCACGAAGTCCGTGAAGTTCCGCGACGGCACCTACGCGGCCCGCGTGAAGTTCAGCGACGCCCCGCGCTCGGGCCCGGACGGCGACCACCTCGTCCAGACCTTCTTCACCATCAACGACCTCAAGGCGCCGATGGCGGACGACTACGCCGAGTACGACTTCGAGTACCTGCCCAACGGCGGCTGGGGCGAGCCGGCCGCCATCCTCTACACGACCTCGTGGGAGACCTACCGCCCCGACCCGTGGGAGGCCGTCAACCAGCACAGCGAGGCGCGGCGGAGCTACGCCGGATGGCATGACCTGGTGGTGACCGTCGACGGCTCGGCGATCACGTACTACGTCGACGGCGCGCACTTCGGCACGCACGGGGCGGCCTACCTCCCGGAGCGGCCGATGTCGATCAACTTCAACCAGTGGCTGATCGACCTGGCCGGGCAGAGCAGCACCACTCCGCGCTCGTACGACCAGCAGGTGGACTACGTCCTGCACGTGAAGGACCGGGTCCTCTCCCCGGCGCAGGTGTCGGCGCTGGTGAGCGGATACCGGGCGGCCGGCACGACCTTCCGGGACACGGTACCGGCCCCCTGACCTGCGAGGTTTCACCAGGACGGGGTGGAGGCGCGGCACGCCTCCACCCCGCTTCCGCGTGTCCGGAACCCGGGTCCCCTCTTGACAGCTCAGCCACCCGCCAGGCAATCTTCCATCACGCAGAAAGTAACTTCCGCAATACGGAAGGAGCGCACTATGGGTTACTCGGACCAGCGCTTCGATGTGAACCTCTCGATCCTCTTCACCGAACTCCCGCTTCTGGAGCGCCCCGCGGCGGCCGCCGCCGCGGGCTTCACCGCGGTCGAGCTCTGGTGGCCCTGGACCGGGACCCCCACCCCCGCGCAGGCCGAGCTCGACGCCCTGAAGAAGGCGCTCGACGACGCGGGCACCCAGCTGGTGGGGCTGAACTTCTACGCGGGGCAGCTTCCCGGCCCCGACCGCGGCGCCCTCTCCCTGCCGGGCGAGGAGTCGGACCGCTTCCGCGCCAACGTGGACGTGGCGGCCGGCTTCGCCGCCTCGGTCGGCTGCACGGCGCTCAACGCCCTCTACGGCAACCGCGTCGAAGGCGTGGACCCGGCGGAGCAGGACGAACTCGCCCTGGAGAACCTCGTCCTGGCGGCCCGCGCGGCCGACCGGATCGGGGCGACGCTCCTGATCGAGACCCTCAACAAGCCGGAGTCGCCCCTCTACCCCCTGGTCAGCGCACCGGCGGGAATCGAGGTCGTCGACCGGGTCAACGAGGCGACCGGGCTGGGCAACGCCGCGTTCCTGCTGGACCTGTACCACCTGTCGATGAACGGCGAGGACCTCGGCCAGGTGATCAAGACGTACGCCGCGAAGACCGGCCACGTCCAGATCGCCGACAACCCCGGCCGCGGCGCGCCCGGCACCGGTTCGCTCCCGCTGGAACGGCTCCTCGACGAACTGGCCCAGGCCGGATACGCGGGCTGGGTCGGCCTGGAGTACAAGCCGGGCGACCGGCCGAGCGCCGACTCCTTCGCCTGGCTCCCAGCCGAGGACCGCGCCGCGGCGCGCTGAGACGCCGCCTCCCCTCGTACACACGCACACCCGGAAGGCATCCCCTCATGAGCAGCAACCTCCCCAAGGTCGCCTGGATCGGTCTCGGCATCATGGGCTCGCCCATGTCGGAGAACCTGGTCAAGGCCGGTTACGACGTCACCGGTCACACGCTGGAGCAGGACAAGGTCGACCGGCTGGTCGCGGCCGGCGGCAAGGGTGCCGCCTCGATCGCCGAGGCGGTGCGCGACGCCGACGTCGTGATCACCATGGTCCCCGCCTCCCCGCAGGTCGAGGCCGTCGCCTACGGACCCGACGGCATCCTGGAGAACGCCCGCCGGGGCACGCTGCTGATCGACATGTCCTCGATCACCCCGCAGACGTCCGTCGACCTGGCGAAGAACGCCGAGGAGAGGGGCATCCGCGTGCTGGACGCCCCGGTCTCCGGTGGCGAGGCCGGGGCGATCGAGGCCGTGCTGTCCATCATGGTCGGCGGCGAGCGACGCGACTTCGACGCCGCGCTCCCCCTCCTGGAGGCGCTGGGCAAGACCATCGTCCTCTGCGGCCCGCACGGCTCCGGGCAGACGGTGAAGGCCGCCAACCAGCTGATCGTGGCCGTCAACATCCAGGCCTGCGCCGAGGCCGTGGTCTTCCTGGAGAAGTCCGGCGTCGACCTGGCCGCCGCCCTCGACGTGCTCAACGGCGGCCTCGCCGGGTCGACGGTCCTGACCCGCAAGAAGGACAACTTCCTCCAGCGGGACTTCGCCCCCGGCTTCCGCATCGACCTGCACCACAAGGACATGGGCATCGTGACGGACGCCGCCCGCAACGTGGGGGCCGCGCTGCCCGTCGGCGCGGTCGTGGCCCAGCTGGTCGCCTCGCTGCGCGCCCAGGGCGACGGCGGCCTGGACCACTCGGCACTGCTGCGCTCGGTCGAGCGGCTCTCCGGCTCCCAGGTCTGACCCCCGGCCCCCCGCGGGCCCCCCGAACTCCGGGTCGTGGTGGCGCTGACACCTGTCCTGTCGCGCCCAGGCGTCACCGCGGCCCGGAACCATCTCCTCCATATTCAACAAACTGTTGACGTCATGTTCCCGGCGAACCTACGCTCCTGAGGCCGTCAGCAGCCACCGTACGGAAGGTCCCCATGTCCCAGCGTGTGCTCACGACCGAGTCAGGCGCCCCGGTCGCCGACAACCAGAACTCCGCCACGGCCGGCGCCGGCGGACCGCTCCTCCTCCAGGACCAGCACCTGCTGGAGAAGCTCGCCCGCTTCAACCGTGAGCGCATCCCGGAGCGCGTCGTCCACGCCCGCGGCTCCGGCGCGTACGGCTACTTCGAGGTGACGGACGACGTCACCGGCTTCACCCGCGCCGACTTCCTGTCCGAGGTCGGCCGCCGCACCGAGACGTTCATCCGCTTCTCGACGGTCGCCGACTCCCTCGGCGGCGCCGACGCCGTGCGCGACCCCCGCGGCTTCGCCCTCAAGTTCTACACGAACGAGGGCAACTACGACCTCGTCGGCAACAACACCCCGGTGTTCTTCATCAAGGACCCCGTCAAGTTCCCCGACTTCATCCACTCGCAGAAGCGCGACCCCTTCACGGGCCGTCAGGAGCCGGACAACGTCTGGGACTTCTGGGCGAACTCCCCCGAGGCGACCCACCAGATCACCTGGCTGATGGGCGACCGGGGCATCCCCGCCTCGTACCGGCACATGAACGGCTTCGGCTCGCACACCTACCAGTGGACGAACGCCGAGGGCGAGGCCTTCTTCGTCAAGTACCACTTCAAGACCAACCAGGGCGTGCGCTCCCTGTCCGCCGAGCAGGCCGCGGAGCTCGTGGGCCAGGACGCCAGCTCCCACCAGACGGACCTGCTCCAGGCCATCGAGCGGGGCGTCAACCCGTCGTGGACGTTGTACGTGCAGGTCATGCCAGCCGCGGAGGCGGCGGACTACCGCTTCAACCCGTTCGACGTGACGAAGGTGTGGCCGCACGGCGACTACCCCCTCCAGCGCGTCGGCCGCCTGGTGCTGGACCGCAACCCGGACAACGTCTTCGCCGAGGTCGAGCAGGCGGCGTTCTCGCCCAACAACTTCGTGCCCGGCATCGGGCCCTCCCCGGACAAGATGCTCCAGGGACGGCTGTTCGCGTACGCCGACGCGCAGCGCTACCGGCTGGGCATCAACCACACGCAGCTGCCGGTCAACGCGCCGAAGGCGGCCACGGTCGACAACTACGGCCGCGACGGCCTGCACGCGACCCGCTACGGCTCGCGCCAGGACAAGAACTACGAGCCCAACTCCTACGCGGGCCCCGCGCAGACCGGTCTGCCCCTGGCCTCCCCGCTCGCGGTGAGCGGCTGGACCGGCACGCACGAGGCGCCCCTGCACACGAAGGACGACGACTTCTTCCAGGCGGGTGAGCTCTACCGGCTCATGTCGGACGAGGAGAAGGGCCGCCTGATCGCCAACATCGCCGGAGGCCTCTCGCAGGTCACCCGCGACGACGTGATCGAGAAGAACCTCGCCCACTTCCACGCCGCCGACGCCGAGTACGGCAAGCGCGTCGAGGAGGCCGTCCGCGCCCTGCGCGAGGACTGAGCCCTCCCCCCGGACCCTGCCCGTGCCGCGCACCCGGATGAGGGGTGCGGCGTGGCACCGGCAGGACGGGACCGCGGCGGCGGACGACGCCAGTGCGGTGGCGAAGGGCCCGGTGGCCCGGCTCCAGACGTGAAGGAGCCGGGCCCCGGCAGCCCGTTCGCCGCCGTCGCGGTCGCCGTGAACGGATCACA
>NZ_JBEXWB010000118.1:0-16721 GCF_040629645.1 Streptomyces sp. NPDC005899
TACAACTTGCACCGACTGCACAGCAGCCTCGGCTACGTCAGCCCCGCCGAGTACGAGACCGCACTCGCAGCCTGACCACCACACCAATGGTGTCCGTCAAAGCGGAACAAGCTCAGTATGAGTTGCTCAACCGATATGCGCTGCACCAGGATCTTCCCGGCCGCATCGGTCCGCCGGCGCTGACAGAACCCAGCCAGTTGGCGAGCGACCTCCAGACGGCACGGAGCCTTCTCGACCACGCGGATGGCAGCACACAGAGGCTCGGCGGCGTGTATGCGGTTGCTGCGGCCGCCGTGTGCGCGGCGGCGAATGGAACCCCGGTGGCGGTCGAGGAGCTCTGCTGGTCGGTCGATCTTCTGACGGAGGCCGTCCTCGACTGCCCTGCGCATCTCGATGCGGATGTGTCTGACACGATCCAGCCTTGGGAGGGCAGCCGTCAGGCGGCCCTCGCACTACCACGCAGCCTTCTGCCGACGGTCGCGTTGTTGGCCAGGGGCCCTCTTGGCAGTGAGCGTGTCGGGCGTATCCGTGAAGCTGTCCTGCGGTGTAGCGTGCACCCGGTCCATGAGGTGCGGGCCTACGCCGCCGAAGGGCTGCGTCCATTGTGGTCCGCCCCGTGCTCGGCCACAGTGCGCTCATGTCACCATGCCGTGGCGTGGGAGGCCGTGGAGGTCGGCCTCCGTCTCGTGGTGAAGGACGCCAACAGCCTCCTTGCGTCTCGCGCAGAGTCCTTGCGCCCGCCTGCGGCGGCGCTGGATCAGCTGACCGGCGAGGAGTTGTCGCTCCCCGTCCTGGGCACGGCGCTGCCTGCGATCCTTGAGGCCGCCCGCCTGCAGCATTGCAGGACGGCCCAGGCCCGGTCAGTACGAGCCCCGGTTCTGGACGCCTATGCGCGCGCGGCCTGCGTCTGGGGCGACGGTGGATACCACCGGCACTCGGAAGAGCATGGTGCGGTGGCGGAAGCGCTCCTTCGTAGCGGTGCCGAAGAGCCGACGGTGATGACCGGCTTCGTGGACACACTCACGGTGTCCCCCGCAGCGCTCAGCCATCTCCTGCACGGCCTGAAGATTGCCGCCACTTACCGTCCCGAGCTGGCGAAAACTCTCGGCGTTGTCTGGCCTCACATCATGGAATCGGTTCTGACCCGCCCACTGCCTACCGAGCAGGTTGACCGCTTCGGACACCAGGAGCGGCTGATGGGAGAGCTGGTCCCCAACCCCACGCCGTCCGGCGCGGACTTGCATGTGGACAGCACGCTGGCCAAGGCCCGGCGCACGTGGCTGACGTTGGACCCTTTGCGTGACCTGATCGACAGCTGGACCACCTCCGCGGGCACAGAGAGATTCGCCATCGACAATCTCGTCGGGTTCCTCAAGGCACAACCGATCCATGAACAGATCGAGCCGGGTATGCGGTGGGTCCGGCAACTCTGCGTCAGCAGCAACGGAGCGGTCGACTCGGCGGGGTTCTTGCTTGCCGAATGGCTGCAGGACCTCCGCGCTGAGGTGACCGCTTCTGCCCACCCCCACTATCGGGCGGTGGTCGACGGCCTCGCACTCGCACAACACCCGGGTGCCCCAGCACTGCAACGACTGGACGAATGACCCACCCAGGCACCAACCTCGCCCAGGCTCTCAGGCCCCGGCCACAGGCATTGCCCTGATGCGATGCTCAGCCGTGAAGCGCGATCTACGGCCGCCGCCAGGCGCCCTCACCGACAGCGATAAGGAATCTGCCTTGATCCAACCGAACAGCCCCCGTGTGGTGGTCCTGACCGCACTTCCTCTGGAGTACGAGGCGGTGCGCGTGCACCTGACCAACCTGGAGAGCTCCGAGCACGAGACGGGGACCCGGATCGAGGAGGGCTCGCTGCCGGGCACGCCCTGGCGGGTGGCGATCGCCGAGCTCGGTGAGGGCAACACGAATGCCGCCGCCCTCACCGAGCGGATCAACTCATGGCTGAAGCCGGCCGCCCTGTTCTTCGTCGGAGTCGCCGGAGGTCTCAAGAACGGCGTCGAGCTCGGTGACGTCGTGGTTGCGACCAAGATTTACGCCTATCAGGGCGGCAAGCAGGATCCCACCCAGTTCCTGGCCCGCCCAAACGCGTGGGACGCCTCCCACCGGCTT
This sequence comes from Streptomyces sp. NPDC005899, assembly GCF_040629645.1. Classification (NCBI taxonomy): domain Bacteria; kingdom Bacillati; phylum Actinomycetota; class Actinomycetes; order Kitasatosporales; family Streptomycetaceae; genus Streptomyces; species Streptomyces sp. NPDC005899. The sequence continues at coordinate 2,128 of NZ_JBEXWB010000118.1, forward strand.
GAACAGGCCGCCCGTCATGCCCTGCGGTCCGACGAGTGGACCTCGCACATCCGCAGCCAGCGACCACCGCGCCCGCCTGCCGTGCACCTCAAGCCCATCGCCTCCGGCGACGTCGTACTCAACTCCGCCGACAGTGCGCTCTCAGCCCAACTCCACCACACGTACAACGACGCGGTGGCGATCGAGATGGAGAGCGCCGGCTCCGCCCGTGCGGCACACCTCGCCGACCAGCTACAGGCCCTCACCATCCGCGGCATCAGCGACAAGGCCGACGGCCTCAAGCACACGGCGGACGCGGGAGGAAGCCAGCCCCAGGCAGCCGCTCACGCCGCCGCAGCCGCCATCACCGTGATCACGGCGCTCACACCCTCGACCTCGGCCTCCAACGCCTATCCCGCCGCTAGTTCCGCAGAGGTCGGCACCGCGCGCACCCCCCACAACGGAGGTAAGCAGCCAACGGCCGACGGCTCGGGCCCCCAGTGGGAGCCGATGGCCGATGCCGTCGAGGTGAACTGGCGCAGAACGGGCCACAACTCACCCTTCGGCACGAGTGCGGCCGCCCTGGAGATCCATCTCGTCCCGGTCCCTTCCGGCAGCCGCATTGAGGTACGTAGACTGGCCCAGCTCGGTGACCAACTCATCCGCACCGGCCGGGAAGACGGCTTCTTCACTCTCTCCGAGCTACTCGATACAGCTGCCGACGACCAGCACGCTCTGGTGACCACAGCAGGCGGCCAAGGCACTACCGGACTGGCAGTCCTGCGCACAGGACAACGCTCCGCATGGCAGCCGCTCCCCCACGACGACATGGGAGCCGTACTCGACCCGGTTGAGCTGCCCCAGCAGATCACCCGGCTACTAGCTCTCCTCCTCAGGTTGCCACTGCCCGACCCGCTGTCCGTCGCCCTGGGTATCGGTATCGATCCAGCCACCATGGTCAGCGAAGACACCATGAGCCGCTTGCCCCGCAGCACGGCCCAGTTCCCGATGAGACACGACCTCTTGCGAGTCCACCCGGACGAATCGCTCACCATGAAGGAGCTCAACGCCAAGAGCGACAGCGTCGCCGAGGAGCTCGCCGCCCGCCTGCTCGCCAGCTTCCGTACCCCGCGCCGCAGTTTCTGACGTAGCCGAGAAGAAAGACGCACGATGGACATGAAGAGCGGGCCAGGCCGTACGTCTCCTGACGCTACGGGCTCTGGCACTCACGCTTCTGTTCAGACGAACTCAGCGACGCACGGCGGCACGGCAAACGCAGTACAGAACGGTAATTTGACGGTTAATCAGCACTTTCACGCGGATCCCAGCGCGCCTAATCCGTGGCTCACACCGCAGGAAGCGTTCAACGATCCGCAGGCTGCCGCATACTTCAGCCATCATTGGGACCTGGTCGGACGATCCGATCTCGTCGAACAACTGCTCTCCTTCGCCTTGGCTGATGACGACACCGAGGGCAGGATCGGTGTCCTCGTGGGCGCGGCGGGCGGCGGCAAGAGCCGTGTGCTGCAGACGCTCGCGGCAGAGTTCGCCCGCCGCTCTGAAGGCGTCGTGCAAGTGCTGCTCGCCACCGAGGGCGTACATCAGCATGCTGTTGAGCAATTGCCTCAACACGACAGTCTGCTCGTCATCATCGAGGACGCCCACCAACGTCCCGACGAGTTGGCGGCGATCATCCGGGCACTCCGCCGTGAACGGCCCGGGGCCGTCCTGGTCGTCTCCACCCGACCGTCCGGCACGACAGTACTCAGGGGGACGTTCAGGCAGTTGCGGGTGGACGACGCGCGGGTTTCCACGTGGGAACTCGGCGAACTCTCGACGCGAGATGCCTCCCGCCTCGCAGAACAAGCGCTCGGCGAGGCAAAGCGGCACCTGGCTCGCCGGCTTGCCGCGACCGTGGGTGATTCACCGTTCCTACTGGTGTTCAGCGCGCTGGAGATCGTACGCGGCAGGCTCGATCCCCAGCGGATGGAGAGCGATGCCCGCCTGCACCGGGAGGTAGTGGAAGCGTTCATCGAAACGGCCCTGACGGACCCGGCGACGCGCGACCAGGACCGAGCCGTGTTGCACACCGTCGCGGCTCTGCAGCCCGTGCGCACGGATGTCCCGCGCTTCGTCAAGTCCATGGCGGCACTGCTCGGCACCCCTGACAGCGTCCTTCAGGTCCAGCTGCGCCGGCTGGTGAGCAGCGGAGTGCTGGCACGCAGGGGTGCCTCGCACCGGATCCTTCCTGATCTCCTGGGCGATGTGCTGCTGGCCGAGGCCGCCATCAATCCGGACACCGGCGCCTCCACCGGCTTTCTCGAGCGCGTCCTGGCCGAGACCGACGGAGAACCGCTGACAAACGCACTGGTCAACGCTGGCCGAGTGGACTGGCAGTGGAGCCGGCACAGGCCGACCGGCCGGTCCCCCTTCGAGCCGCTGTGGCACACCATCGAACAGGAGTACACCGACGGCGATGCCTCGACCCGCAGCCAGCTCCTGAAAGTCATACGCAACATCGCCCCGTTCCAGCCACGCCGCGTCCTCGGCCTCCTGCGTCCAGAGGTGGAGGCCGGCCCGGCCGATGCGCCTCGCCTGCTGGACGACGTTCCTCCGGTGCTGGCTGCGGTTGCGCGGGACCCCGAGCATCTCGGTGAGGCCCTCGACCTGCTGTGGAAACTCGGACAGCACGACATGCGTCCCCTCCGCTCGTCCTCCCAGTCGGCACTGGGGCTATTGAGCGACCTCGCCTCCTACTCCCCCGACAAGCCCTTGCTCTACCAGGAAGCGGTGGTCGAAGCGGTCGCCCGATGGGCGCAGCAAGGCCCCGTGCGCCCCGCCGACCGAATGCCATTCGCCCTGCTGGACCGGATCTTCGAGCCCGTGGCGGAGGGCCACGAGTTCGACGGCCGGACACTCACCATCTCGCGTCTGCCGCTGCTGGCTGAGCGTGTGGCGCCGGTGCGCGACCGGGCGTACCGGGTACTGCTCGAGGCGTACGGCTCGCCGGACCGTATGAGGGCGGGCGTGGCGGCACGAAGTTTCGCGGAGGCTCTCAGCGGCCAGGTCGGGCAGTTCGCAGACTGGCTGGTGCCCGCCCTGGAGGCGTTGGCCGCGCGCACACGTGAAGTCCGGCCCGGGCCGTTGGTGGCGCTGGCCGTGCGGCGGTCGGTCCACTGGCATGTGGCGTACGGCTCTCCGGATGCCGCGGCCGCAGCGCGCGTCGTGCTGGAAGCCCTGCCCGACTCGCTTCCGCACCGGCTTGCCGTGCTGCTGCACAGCGACTGCCACGAATGGTCGGTAGGCGAGGACTACGACTATGAAGCGACCGAAAACAACTGGAGCCGTCGGCTGGCAGAGGCATCCTCCCAGGCCACAGCTTGGGACGACGCCACGGCCTGGGACGTCTTGCGCGACCTGCTGGAGCAAGGGATGCAGATGTTCGCCGAGGCTCCGCCAGGATGCACGGCCCTCATCGCCGGCATGGCCTCGGAACGACCTACACGTGCGGCGGCAATCATCCGTGGGGCCCTGGAGTGCAGCGACATCACAGCGGAGCTCGTCCTTCCGCCGGCGTTGAAAGCCCTATGGAAGGACGAGCCCGACGTCGCCTGGCAGATGGCGGCGGAACTCGCGGACGCCAGTCGCGCCGCACCGGTCCGCGCCGTGCTCCGGGCCAGCGCGGCACGGCTGGCGGCAGGGGACGTACTGCATCCACACGAACTCGCGATTGCCCGTCAGCTGGCCACCCGTGCCGACAGCGCCATGGGCACGGATGTCTTGCGCCTGGCCGTCTCGATGATCCGCAATGCGGCTTCACGCGAAGACGCCATCGCGCTTATCTGCTCAGTCCCGTTCTCCGGTCTGGCGCGAGGCGCGGCGGACTTCTGCTGGGCATTCATCGGCCCGGCCGGCCTGTCGTGGTCCGAGTTCACCCCGGAGCAACGGAAATGGTGTCTGGCGGAGTTGGCCAAGACACGGACGATCGATGACCATCGAGTCAAGTCGGCCATCGCGGCCCTGTCGGAAAGTTACGAAGACGAGGCGTTGGACCTGCTGCTGGCCCGGCTGGAGTCGTGGGAGCAGGATCCCAAGCCGGGCTTCGATCCACTGCCCTTCGCCTGGCATGCCCGATCCCCCTTCACGAACAGCCCGCGCCGCGTCGAGCTATTGCGGAGGCTGACACGATGGTTCGAAGAAGAGCGTGAGCACCCCTGGCGGCGCGAGCTATACGGCACCAAGCTCTTCGCGACCGTCGCCGGCAACGTGTACGACAGCGCCGCACGTGACGTGCTGCTGGAGGTATTCAGGTCGGGTGAGCACCAGCGAATAGACGCTGTTGCGCCACTGCTGAGCGGCGCACATCGCGGACTCCTCTGGGAGGAGCCCCAGTTCGTGGCCGAGGTGCTGAGCGCCGCCGTTCAGCTCTCGGAGGAGCTGTACCGCAAGGTCAGCGGCAGGCTGATGAGCTCCGTGACAAACGGATCAAAATCGACATCCCCGGGCGAACCGTACCCGAAAGATCTTGAGATCCTGCAGCGCGCCACGGAAGTCCGGGCGACGCTGCGCGCCGGCTCTCCGGAGGAGCGGCTGTACGCCGCACTGCAGGACTACGCAAACGGACAGATCGACTCAGCCCGCAGAGAAGATCTCACTTTCGACGCCCGCCGAACTTGGTGAACAGTGCCTCGTCTCATGACGTCATTGGCGTGGCCGACCGGCTACGGCCAGCAGATACAGGGGCCCCAGCGATCAGAAACGGTCGCACGGTCAGGTGAGCTGGCCATCGCGACGCGTTCCCGGCCGGGCCGAAGGGCCGCTTGCGGTGCTGCCCCGGACATCGACGCGGAGCTGACCGTCTGGGACAACGACCGCGCGCCGTGGTCCGAGGAACTACTCCCCGTGGCCGAGCTGGCGTACTGGCTCACGCACTGGCTCCAGAGCCCCAGGGCCGGGGCACGGGATCTCGCACTCGACTCGATCTCCGCGGATCCGGGCTGATTCACAGCACACGGACCGATAGCGGGTGGAGCGTCGGAACTCCTCCAGCCGAATGTGCGGACGTCTCCCGTTACCTGAGGTCCCCTGAAGGTCAAGATCAGGAAGTTGTGCGCTCCGTAAGCGAAGGCGTCGCCGGGCCGGTGATCGCCCCCCACCTCTATCCCCGAGCCCTGGGCACGCTCCAGTACGGCCAACGCCGCAGGCAGGACTGAGCCAATTCCCGACTTCACCCAGCGAAGGCACTCACCGGTGGTCTGCGAGCTGCTCCCCGCCCAGGCAGGACGGGGCCAGCTGCCTCCCGCGCGAGCGGCGAAGAATCCTCAGCTGGACCCCAGGATTCTCAATACATCTGCGGGGTCTTCATCCAACTTGCTGCAGCGCAGGTCAAACACCATTACGACACGAAAGAACTGCCCAAGACACCTCTCAGCCACCTGCCGCATCGCAGGTCAGAGACCTTTCTCTACTACAGCGAGAATGAGAACTCACAGGGGCCGGGCGAGGCGAGTGGCCGTGGATCGTCGCAGTGGGTTCGAGGCGGTGTTCCTCGATCCGGTGGGGCAGTCGGTTCAGCAGCGGTGGGCGGATGCCGCCATGACCGTGGCGTTCGAGGAGTTGCCTGTGGTGTCGGCGTTCCCGGTGATTCCGGGGCGCCGCTGGGGGCCGGGTCTGTGGTGGTCGGCGACCACCGGGCGGCACGTGGCCGCGGGTTCGAACGCGATGCGCACCCAGCTGATGGTCCTGGACCGCGACCCCGATGTGACCGGGCTCGCGGGGCGTCCGGTACGTGTGTTGTGGCGGGAGGAGCGGGGCCGGGTGCGTTCCTGGGTGCCGCAGCTGTTCGCCCGGTACCGCGACGGCACGGGTCTGCTGGCCGACTGCCCCAGCCATATGGAGGCCGGCGGCGACCGGGCGGTGAAGGCCGCCGAGGCGGTGAGCGCGGCGTGTGAGGAGATCGGCTGGGCCTACCGGCGTCTTGAGCCGCTCGACGACGTCCGGGCCGCCAATCTGAAGTGGCTGGCCGGCTACCGCCATCCCCGTAACGCCGGCCGCCCCGGCCTGATGCCTGTGGTGGTGGAGGCGTTCGCGCGGCCGCGGCCGCTGATCGAGGGCGTCGAAGCGGCCGGTGACCCGATCGAGGTCCTGCCGGTGGTCTTCCACGCCCTGTGGCACGGGCGGGTGACGGCAGCCATGGAGGCACCGCTGCACGAACGCGTCCTGGTCGGTCCCGCGGGCAGGAGTCGCCCGGGCCCGGGCGCGGTGGGAGGGGCGCGGTGACCGCGCGGCGCAACGCCCGGCCATCGGTGAAGGTCGGGGCGCAGGTCCGCTTCCGCGGTGTGAAGTGGCAGGTGGTCGCCCTGTCCGGGCAGACCATTCACCTCGTCGGCCCGGACGGCGGCGGCGGCGAGGCGGTGCTCGCCGGGTACCTGTTCGCCGATCCCGGCTTCAGCGTCATCGGAGCCGATGTACCGCAGGCGGCCCCGCAGTGGGGGCTGTTCGAGACCGCCCCGCCGCGGCACGTGAGAAGGCACTGGCCTGGCAGCGGCACGTACGGGAAGTCGAATCCGGCCTTCCCGACGGGCCCGGCAGCACTGGAGCAGTGCGGGAGCAGTACGACCCAGAGCGGCACACGCTGGCCGAACGTGAGCAGGCCAAGGCCGAGGAGCTGACCGCGCTCGGCTTCGGCCGGGTGTCGCGCACCACGGTGCAGCGCATGCGGCTCGCTTATCGCAAACAGGGACTGTGGGGACTCCTGGACCACCGCACCACTCGTGCCTCCAGCCCCACCGGGCGGTCCGACGAACGGGTCGTCGCCGCCGTCCGTGAAGCGCTGCGCCGCCGGCGCGGGCGCTCCAAAGGCACCATCAACGGCCTGTTCCCGCTCATCAACCAGATCATCGAAGATCAGCACGGCCCCGGCACGGTACCCGTGCCGTCCCAGGCCACGCTCTACCAGCTCGTCACCACGCTCGCCCGCCCCGGTGAACTGCCCAGTGGTCCGGTGCGGCAGGTGCCCGCGAGTGTCGAGGGGCGGGCCTTCACCCCTGCCACGGCGCTGCGGCCGGGCGAGCAGGTCCAGATCGATACCACCCGCCTGGATGTCCTGGCCCTCTTCGACGACGGGCGCTTGGCCCGCCCCGAGCTGACCATCGCCGTCGACGTCGCCACCCGCGCCATCCTGGCCGCCGTGCTGTGCCCGAGCGCGACCAAAACCGTGGACGCGGCCCTGCTGCTCGCCGAGATGGCCGTCCCTCACCCCGCACGGCCGACCTGGCCCGACGCCCTGCGCTTCGCCCACACCCCTCTGCCCGCCCACCAGCGGCTGCTCACCCTGGACGAACGCCTCGCCGGTGCGGCGGCCCGCCCCGTCGTCATCCCCGAGACCGTCGTCGTCGACCGCGGGAAGATCTACCTCTCGCAAGCGTTCACCGCCGCGTGCCAGACCCTCGGGATCAGCGTGCAGCCCGCCCCGCCCCACGCCCCCACCGCCAAAGGCATCGTCGAGCGCACCTTCGGATCGATCAACACCCTGTTCTGCCAGCACCTGCCCGGCTACACCGGCTCCGACGTCACCCGCCGCGGCCGCGACATCGAACAAGACACCTGCCACACCGTGCCGGCGCTCCAGGACCTCCTCGACGAATGGCTCGTCCACTGGCACATGCGCCCCCACGAAGGGCTGCGCCACCCCGTCCTGCCCCGGGCCGCCCTCACCCCCAACCAGATGTGGGCCGCGCTGGTCTGCGTCGCCGGCCACGTCCCCGTCCCCCTGACCGGCCACGACTACCTCGAACTGCTCCCGTTGCGTTGGCAGGCCGTCACCGAACGCGGTATCCGCATCCACCACCGCACCTACGACCACGACCTCCTGGCCCCCTACCGCGGTCAGCTCTCCCCCGTCGCCGCCCGCGGCGGGAAATGGGAAACCCACATCAACCCCCACGACCTGCGGCAGATCTGGATCCGCCTCCCCGACGGGCAACTCGCCGAGATCCCCTGGATCCACCGCGACCACACCCACCACCCGTTCAACGAACACACCTGGAACCACATCCGCACCACGGTCACCCACTCCACCGGCCACGATTCCGATACCCACGAAGCCGACCTCGCCGACGCCCTCGACCAGCTCATGCGCCGCGCCCGCAACCAGACCGCGACCGCGCAGGAACAGCGTCTGCTCACCCGGGCCACCCCTACCCGGGCCCCCGTACCGACGCAGCTCGGCGAGCACGACCACCTTCAGCCGGAACCCGGCACACGCCGGGCCGGCCACCAGGCGCAAGACGACAGCCTGGACGACTTCGACGACACCCCCGACGAGGACACCATCAACGATGACAGCCACGCCGGCCCTGCCACGCGCACCGGCTACGGCCTCTACGACGCGGCCGCGGAGGCCCTGAAATGGTGAACCGCGCCCCGGCGCCGACCGCCGGCATCCACACGGACACCAACGGCACGAACAGCGTGGGGGAAGCCGCCGGCGACAGCCCAGCCGACCAGCCGTGGCCGGTGACAACCTGGCAGGGCTGGCAGCACTTCGCCACCACCCCTCCCCCGGCCCCGCCCGGGCCCGGCGGCCCGCCCCGCAGCCCCGAGCAGCGCCTGGCCTATCACTCCGCGTTCGTCACCCTGCGCACCCCGGCCATCGACACCCTGGCCACCCAGGTCCGCACCCTGATGGTCCTGGGCCGCCACCAGCAGCACACTGCCCGCCCCTCCCTGATCGTCACCGGCCCCCCGGCCGCCGGGAAGACCACCGCTCTCCTCCACGTCGGACGCGCCTGCCACCTCGCCCACACCCGCCAGACCCCCGCACCACCCGGGCCCGGCCATGTGCAGGCCCCCGTCGCGTACGTCCTGGTCCCACCCGGCGCCAGCGCCAAAAACCTCACCGCAGAGTTCGCCCGCTACCTCGGCATCCCCACCAGCACCCGCATGACCACCACCCAGATCACCGACGCCGTCTGCCACACCTACAACAAGGCAGGAGTCCGTTTGGTCCTCATCGACGAGATCCACCGCCTCAACCCCCGCACCACCAACGGCGCCGAAGCCGCCGACCTCCTCAAAGACCTCACCGAACGCATCCACGCAACGTTCGTCTACGCCGGCATCGACGTCACCACCACACCCCTGTTCAGCGGAATCCGCGGCGCCCAACTCGCCGCCAGAGCCACCCTCATCCACGCCGGCCCCCTGCCCGCCCGCCACGGCCAGAACCACCCCTTCCGCGACCTGGTCACCGGCATCGAAAACGCCCTCGACCTACACGCCCACCGCCCCGGCACCCTTCCCCGCCTCACCACCTACCTCCACCAGCGCACCGCAGGCCGCATCGGCGCCCTCACCCGCCTCATCCGCCAAGCAGCCATCACCGCCATCCACGACGGCACCGAAAAAATCACCCGCGCCACCCTCGACGCGATCACCCTCGACCACCACACCGAACAACAACAACGCCCCACCCGCTAACCCACCCCACCACCCACCCACAACCACCTGACCAGCAAAAACGCCATCCAGCAGCAAAAAACGCCCGGGCCATTAGACCCAGACGCTCCCTTCAACACCCACCAAACCACTCACAAAAACTGGCACAAACCCAGACCACACCCCCCGAGCTCCCTCCATCACCAGTTCTCAACCAACCATCAATACCCCAGCCCACACCCCACCCACTGCACCAACTAGCCACCCGCTTAATGTCACGAACGGTGCACGACGTCGCGTCCTGGGATGAAACAGGAGGAGTGCGGGCGAGACCACGGCATCAGCACCCCACCAGCACCACCGGGACCTCGAGAAGCACCCATCTCATCCAAGCCGAGCCGCATAGCACCTGAAACTGCATCAAGAGAGGCCTAAACACTCTCTAAGAGGTCGTTTTCATCTGTACTGCGCGCTTATCGGTGGATTCTCGGAGTGTTCGGTTGTGGTGCGGGTGATTTGGTGGAGGTGCTCGATGCCTGCAGGGCGGGTGGGGTTGCGGATGGGGCGAGAGGCTACGTACGCCGCCCGCGGTCTCAACCTGGCCGCCCTCTCCGACGAGGCCCTGCTCCGCCGGATCGCCGCCGAGCCCAAAATCGAGGCGTACCTCGCCTGCGACGGCGAGTTCGACCTCACGCGGACCGACCCCATCGAGTCGATCGCCCTTCCGGCCGGTCTCCCGGTGGAGCCCGTGGCCGGCTGCAACGCGGGAGGCACCCACTACCTCTGCGGCCCGGCCGACTCCGACCGCGTCCGCCCCGTCCTCTACACCGACTCTGAGGGCCAGGCCTCCCTCATCGCGGAGTCCCTCGCCGAGGCCCTGACCCTGGCCATCGTCCTCCCCTCCTGGCACGACGCCCTGGCCGGCTTCCGTCCCCCCGCGCTCAACGCCGACTACCTTGAGGACAACCCGGACCACCCCGAGGTCCGCGACCGCCTCCTCGCCGCCCTCCGCCCACCGAGTCCGAGGTCCTGGCCCGCCTCCTCACCACGGCCGCCCGCACCGTCCCGGACGGCTTCCTCCCTTCGGTCGAGGGCGAGGAGGACGCGGCCTTCGAACCGATGCTCCGTCTGCCGGCCGAGTAGGACAGCCCCGCCGCGCGCCGCCTTCCGGACCCGACGCACCGCTACGGCGAAGCCATGACGCACTGCCCGACTGGATGCGCCCGCCCCGCGCGGAGGGCTGTTCGCGGAGGACGTGGACCGCCTCCCCGAGGTTCGGCCCGGCGCATGCCGGATGTGCGGCAGGAGACTTTGGGGTGATCGACCTCAAGGGGGCGTCCTCCTGTGATCAGCGCCTGACCCAAGACGTTGCCAACATCTACACCGCAGACGAGACACTTTCCCGTGGGACACAGAAGTTACTTACATGACCTCACGGAGTTCGCGGACGAGTGCGGCCGGGGTGGTCTCGCCCGGATCGACCATGACTCCCGGGGAAGCAGGCGGGTTCGCTGATTTCTGGCCGGGGAGTCGCAGGAACCCACGCGTGAGTGGTTCCTCGACGGCTTTGAGTGAGGCGGGTTCGAGGCCTCATGCTGGTGCACTGGTGTATTCGACCGCCACGAGTTCCCCGCGAGCAGTCCACAAGTCTCTGTCCGTGAGCTTTTCGAACCTCAGGTTGAGGCGTGACGAAGGGCGGGGATGGTTTTCACGATGACGGTGATCCGGTTGGTGCTACAGCGGAGTTTCCGCGGGAGGCACCAACCCTTCAGGGCGGCCATGGCTTGTTCGCCGAGGCAGCGGATCCTGGCGTGGGTGCTGTTATGCCGACGTTGCCGCAGCTTGAGACGCAGGCTGCGGAAGGGCACCGGGATGATGCCGTCGCCGCCTTGATTTGCCTTGTCCGCCCAGCACTTCACCTCCGCGTCGAGGGGGCGTAGTCACCGGCAGTCCCCATGCCGTGGCGAGCGCCGGGAACGGTGGGTGAGGCCCACAGCAGTCGACCTGCCGCATCGGCGATGACCTGCCACTCCGATCCGGGCTCGTCGGACATGGCGGCGCCGACCCGGCTGAGAGCTACCACGGAGCTGCGCACCGACCGGTGACCGGTCGGTCGGTGCGGACCCGGTCTACCGGTTCGCGGCTTCGCGAGAGGCGATCCGGTTCGTGCGACCGACCGCGCGGCCCAGCGCGTTGCGCACCGCGAGGCCCGGCCGGGTGCGGGGCACCATGAGCCTGGAGAGCAGACCGACGCGTCGCTGCCGCGGGCCTACCTCACGGCGAAGCCGCGACTCGTAGGCGGCGAAGGCGCGGTCGTGATCACCGGGGTGGGCGGCGAGCTCTTCTGCGAGGGCGTACGCGCCCGCCATCGCCATGCTGGACCCGTCACCCAGCAGGGCCGTCGCCGCCGCCGCGTCCCCGAGCAGTACGACCCGTCCGCGGGACCACGAGGGCACTCTGACGGTGGTCAAGGGGTCGAAGAACGGAGCCGGGTGGTCGAGGAAGGCTGCCACGAGTTCCGGCGCCCGCCACCGCACGTCGGCGTAGGCGTCGGCCACGGTCTGCTTGTGAAGGGCGATGTTCTTCCGGTCGTGGGGCGCCGGCTGTGCGGCCCGGAAGGTGAAGATCGCGAGCGGGGTGGTCCGCGAGGGATGGACGACCAGCATCCGGTTCGGCACGGTCAGCATCGTCATCTCGGTCGGGTCCTCGATGGCGTCGGGTTCCAGCGGGACGGTCGCGCCGTACAGGCCCAGGTCGCTCGCGAACTGCCGCTCGGGGCCGAATACCAGGCGCCGTACGGTGGAGTGCATCCCGTCGGCACCGACCACCAAGTCGAAGCGCCGTGGCGCGGACCGCCGGAAGGTGACGTCCACCCCGCCTTCATCCTGGTCGAGAGCGGTGACCGTGTCGTCGAACAAGAACTCGGCCCCGGTCTGCGCTGACCGGTGGAGCACCTCGGACAGGTCGGCTCGGGTCACCTCGACCGTCGGCGCCTTGTCCGAGGTGAGCGGGAGTTGCAGGATTCGCCTGCCGCCGGGGTCGAGCAGGGTCAGCGACCGATTGCGGGTGGCGAGCTCGCGGAGCTGCGGGAGGATGCCCATGCGCTCGGCGACCGGGATCGCGGGCCCTTTCACGACGATCGCGCTACCACCGGAGCGCAGCTGCCGGGCATGTTCGACGACCGTCGGCCGGTATCCATTCCGGGAGAGCCAGTACGCGAGTGCGGGCCCTGCGATTCCGGCACCGACTATCAGCACCTCGGGCTTCTTCATGACGATGACCTCTCGGAGTGTCGATGACCAGGTCCCCGGCGAGTGCCGGGCCGGGGCTGAGGGAACGGCGGCATGGGGCGGTGCAACCCGACCCATGTACGAAAAACTTCGTACCTTAGGGAAGCACGCCCTTCAGGTACGATGCAAGTCGTACTTGAAGGAGGTGCCGCGTGACCGGGAGGAACCTGGACGGCCCGGAGGTCGATGCGCTCGATCTGGGTGCGGTGTTTCGTGCCCTCGCCGACGAGCACCGTCGTTCGGTGATGACCCAGTTGGCCACCGACCGCAGCGACAGCGAGCGGGGCTGCAACTCGTTCGATCTTCCGATCTCGAAGCAGACCCAGACCCACCACTTCCGGGTCCTGCGCGAGGCAGGTCTCATTGACGAGATCGACTACGGCAACCGCAAGGGCATCCGACTACGACGCGCGGACATCGAGAAGAGATTCCCCGGGCTCCTCGCGCTTCTGGGAGCAGGGCCCCCGGCCGATACCACTCCTCGTTGAGCACACCGGAGGAAAGTCCGATTCGGCCCTGAGCCGCGAGCTCGACCGAACCCAGCTCGCGCCCGGCTCGCAGATAGCCGAGCACGACGCGGGCACGAAGGGGCGCTGTGCCTGTTCAAGCCGGAGCTAGGCCGTTTCTTTCGGATCATCTGTCCGACCAGATGAAGATGGCTGCGAGGCGGAGTCCTGCGAGGTAGCTGGTGGCGGTCTTGTCGTAGCGGGTGGCCAGGCCGCGCCATTGCTTCAGCTTGTTGATGCAGCGCTCGACCGTGTTGCGCCGCTTGTAGGCGTCGCGGTCAAAGGCCGGCGGACGGCCTCCCAGCCTGCCGAGTCGTTTGCGGTGGGCGACCTGGTCGGAGGGCTGCGGGATCACCGCTCGGATTCCGCGCCGACGAAGATGTGTCCGGATCGCGCGCGATGAGTAGGCATTGTCGGCCAGGACCACGTCCGGCGTGGTCCTGGGCCGGCCGATCTGCCGGGGCACCCGTAAACGGGCCATGACCTCGGGGAATGCAGGTGCGTCACCGGCCTGGCCGGGCGTGAGGACGAAGGCGAGTGGGCGGCAGCGACTGTCCGCGGCAAGATGGATCTTGGTGGTCAGCCCGCCGCGGGAGCGTCCGAGGGCATGGTCGTCCGGCTCGCCGGCCGGGGCCCCTTTTGACGTGCCCCGGCGGCGTGCTGGTGGGCTCGGGCGATGGTGGAGTCAACCGCGACGACCCACTCGAGGTCGCCTTCGGCGTCGGCTTGGGCGAGCAGGGCGGTGAAGACTTTCTCCCAGGTGCCGTCGACTGCCCACTTCCGCAGGCGGTTGTGGGCGCCCTTCCACGACCCGAAGTGCTCGGGCAGGTCCATCCACGGGGTTCCGGTGCGGTACTTGAACGCGATCGCGTCGATCACCTGCCGGTGATCACGCCACCGGCCACCCCGCTTCGGCGTCCGGTCCGGCAGCAACGGCTCGATCCTCGCCCACTGGGCGTCAGTCAACGACACACCCAGACCAACGATCAGATGATCCGAAAGCTACTCAACTTCTTTGGCGCTGCTGACGCTCTCGAAGTCGCCGCACATGCCTGGCGTGCTGCCCACATGCGACCTCTGGGCGCGATCGATTGAAAGAACCTGAGGATCTACCGCGCGCTCGTACAGCTCAATCTCGAAGGAGTCCGCGTCCACCTCGACAAGCCGGGCAAGGGCATCCCGATCCTGCTCAGCTGTCGGACGCGCTCGGACCTCGTCCCTCCACACCTGACCGCTCGCCTCCGCTTCGTCCATCTCGCCAATATATGTGCGGGCAGTAGCGCGGGAAGTCCACCCGAACCAAGATCCGGAAGAAGCGCCCTAGGACCTGTCTTCAAAGGGTCAAATCCACATCAGGAGTGACGCGATGGTGAGCGCCGCT
>NZ_JBEXWB010000119.1:0-16712 GCF_040629645.1 Streptomyces sp. NPDC005899
GCGGGGTGCACGCAAACCCGCCGGTTTGTGGTGGGGGCGGCCGTCTTTGTGGGGGTGGGGGCGGCGGCCCCCCCCGGCCGGGGCGCCCCCTTCCGTGCAGAGGGTGGAGCGGGTCAGCTGAGGTTCATGTCCGGCCTGTGCCGGACCTTCGCCACGAGGAAACGCAGCCGCTCGTCCACCGTGTCCCAGGCATCGCCGGTGAGGTCGGCCGGCTGCAGTGCCAGACGTCCGCGTCCAGGGCGATCCGGGTGAACTCCGAGCTGTCGACCAGGTCCCGAGCGAGCCGGTCGAGTGCGCGGGCCGCCCGCACGTGGCAGGCCGCGTCCAGCACCAGTTGACACTCCGCACGGCTCGGCGGAACCCGCCATGGCACCGCTTGCGGGCCCCCCTGACCTGTGAGGAAAGGAGGGGGGGCTTCTATTGCGACCTCGGAGACATCGCGAGCCTGGTGCCGGCCGACCTCGACCCGGCGCTCAAGCCGACGTGCACCACGCCGCAGAAACAGCTCGTCCATGGGCCACGTCGTCCGGATCCACACCGAGATGAACACCGGCGTCCGGCGCGTCGGGCCCACACGGGCCGAGTGAGAGGTCCGGTCGCTCGACTACGCTGACACCAGCGTTGGGCCCGCGTCCGCGATCCGGGATGAAGGCCCCTGACCTCTTCGAGGCGCCTGGAGGAAGCCGTGACCGCCGAACTCCCCGACTGGATGATCCCGCCCAGAATCAGCGGCTGGGAAGCCGATGACCTCGACCGCCTCGCCCAGGCACCGCGGCACACCGAACTCATCGACGGAGCCCTGATCTTCATGATGTCGCCGCAGCGGTCCTGGCACGCCCGGCTGGTGGAGAACCTGACCTTCGCCCTGCGCCAGGCCGCCCCCGACGGGTTCGACGCCGAGCGTGAGATGACCGTCCGGCTCGACAAGAAGAGCCGCCCCGAGCCCGACATCCTGCTCACCACCGCCTCCTACGACCCCGACCGGACCTGGTACGCGCCCGAGGACGTCACCCTGGTCATCGAGGTCGTCTCGGAGGAGTCGGCGGACCGCGACCGGTCCCTGAAACCCTTCAAGTACGCACAGGCCAGGATCCCCCACTTCTGGCGCGTCGAGGACGAGGCCGGCGCCCCCACCGTCCACACCTACGAACTCGACACCATGACCAGCACCTACGTGGCCACCGGCATCCACCGCAACCGGTTGAAGGTCTCCGTCCCCATTGCCCTCGACATCGACCTCGACAGCCTCGTGCCCTGACTCTCTGCCGGACGCCGGGCCACGGCTTCGCGAGCTGGAAGCGTAAGTGCTTGCGGCGGGAGAAGCGCTCCTCCTCGGCGAAGGCGACCATCTTTCCGTCGATGGCCAGGCAGGCGGAGGGGCGGAAGCAAAGGGAGAGGAGGGGGCGGCGGTACGGGCCGATTCGGCTGGGTGCCCGTCGTCCCCGACCGGCGACCGGTGTTTCCCCTCCATGATCCTTGCCACAGCACTCTCCTCAAGGCCTGGGTTCTCCACTGCGGAAGCGGAGGCCCGCGATGCACGAGGGCGCACATGCGCCTGTACGCCTGCTGCATACAAGCTTCTTGCCACCGGCCGCTGCACCTGCGGGGGGGGGTCGTTCTTTTTGCAGTCCCCCGCCGAGCAGATACTGGCGGCACTGTCTTCGTGAAGGGTTCTGGGCATGCTGATAGTTCACCGGCCGCCGAACGCGGAGGAGTCCGCTCAGGCCGTCCTGGCGGTTATGAAGGACGAGCGGTTGTCTCTGCGTGCGAGAGGACTGCTCGGCTTCCTCCTGAGTCATGCCGGTGAAGATTGGCCTGTTCAGAGCATGGAGCGGCTGGTGAAGGCATTGGTTGACCGTCAACGGTTGTTCGTCGGCTCCAAAGGCGAGGGGGCCACTCTGATGCGGCGCACCCTGGGTGATCTGGAGGCGGCCGGCTATTTGGTTCGTCGGCAGGTGTCGCATGGTGGTGCGTTCAAACTGTTCATTGAGGTCTTTCATGCTCCTGCCCACGCGTCGGAGAGCCCTCCGCCACCGGATGAGGATGGGGATTCGCTGGTCTACGTCGTCGGGGAGCGTGACAGTAGCGTGGTGAAGATAGGTACGTCGGCGAGCTTGAAGCAACGGGTGTCGGCTCTGCAGGTCGCGAGTCCGCTGGCATTGGAGGTCTTGGGTACGCATAGGGGTGGCGTGGGTCTTGAGCGACACCTTCATGATCGTTTTTCGGAACGGCGACTGCAGGGCGAGTGGTTCGACTTCGGCGATGACGATCCTGTTCAAGCCGTGGACGACATGGTCTTCGAAAGGCATCCGGAGCGTTACCCGAATCGGCGTCGCTTTTGAGCACCTCGGCAGGGGCGCCTGGAGGGACAGGTCTCGGGGGCTATCAGATCAACTATCACGGGGCCCCTCTGCACACGAGGGGTCACGGTGCGATACCTTCAGCGCTCACGCTGTGGAAGGGGGGCACGTGCCGGAAGCAGAGATGACTGACGCTCTGGCCGAAAAGATTCTGAGCGGCACGGTGGGAGGGGCACTGAACGCGCCCTTCGAGTGGCGACAGAAGAACTTCCCACGCAAAGAGAGCGCACCAATCCACATGGAGGCGACTGCGCCCATTCGGACGGATCTCGGTGTCCGCCTTGACCTACGAATAAGGATCGGCCTAGACCTCCCGTGGGACTACAGTCTTCTGCTCATCCATCCGCCCGCCCGTGTCTGCCTGCGCCGCTTGGACATTCGCGGAACACACTTGGACCGAGTTGGCGGCGAAGAATTCATCAACAGAACACACAAGCATAAGTGGTCGGTAGACCGGAAAAATAAGGACGTATACGCACCGGACGACATTCGACACAACCCGGACCCGATCTCGAATGCCACCCTCATGAGTATGGATGAGGAATATGATCGGGTAGTGCGTGACTTCGTTCTGGAGTGCAAGATGACGGTAGGAGCGGGATACGTGTGGGTACCGCCGCCAAACCCACCGGTGACGCAGCCGACGTTCGATGGCCTGGAGGACTACCCGTGAACGCACTGGACTACGTCGATGACCAGCTCTCGTCTGTGCTCAAGTGCTGGCATGTGACACCCGGCGGTCGCCCTGGGACCGTCTCCCTCACCGGACGCCAGTACTTTGCGGACGGTGACGGCGTTCGGGTCCTCATCCGTGTGGCCGGCGAAGAAGCCCTCGCCAGTGACGGTGGAGTCATGGCTGCACGCCTGACCGATGCCGGCATCGACATCGCGGGCTCAACCCGTGCGGGAACTGCGTGGCGGGAAATCCTTAACCAATTCGAGCTCCGTGAATTGGATGGCAGGATCGTGGGGCGACGCCCCTTGCAGCAGGCAGAGCAACTGGCTTCCGATATCGCGAGTGCCATGCTTACCACCGATGGCCTTCGCTGGCTCGCCCTCCCCGAACGGGAGAGCAAGCTGACAAAGCAGCTGTACGACTTTCTGCGTGCCGAGCGGTTCCAATTCACCAGACGGCCCACGATCAGCCTACCGCGGGGGTCGAAGGTAAAGCCGACCGCTCGCGTTACTACGCCGAAACGCGAAGTTCTGATCCAGGCTGTGGCGGGAGGCGAGCAAGGCATTGAGCATGCACTCTCCCTGGTTCAGCGAATCGATCGAGCCAGCTACGGCTTCGACCAGCGGCTCGTCTTGCTTAAGGGTGTCCCGGAGGAGTGGCCAGCCGATCATCTTGATCTTCTGGCAGAGCACACCCCGGTGGGCTTCTCGGCTCGCATGGAGCAGGTACAGGCGTTCCTGGGCAAGGGCAAGGAGCTGCCATCACCACTCGAAGAGTTGTAGTTACCGAACGCATGAAGCGGCCCTCACCGTTCTTGGGTTCTAACGGTCCTCGCAACACCCGCGATCTGTGGGAGTTGCGAGGACCGTGGGCGTTGAGCGTGCTGATCTTGCGGGATTGAGGGAGCGTTTCCTTGCGCGGCTGGATGCTGTGGGAAACGTGACCGTGGTGGCCGGGGAGCTGGGGGTGAACCGGAACACAGCCTTCGGCTGGGCCCGGAAGGCCGGGCGGGCCTCGGTGCGCATGCCGCGCAGGCATCCCCGGCGCGACGAGTACGAGCGGCTTCGGGCCGCCGGTGTCGCACGGCGTGTGGCGGCCCGGCAGGTCGGCGTGAACGAGCGCACGGCCAAGGACTGAGACTGAGGCGTCAGGAAGACCCGTTCTTCGCGCACCTATCCGGACGGGCGCCGTATCGGCTACGCGGCGGGGACCGTCACGATGTCCGGTGTGACCACGCCACCGGTGGGCCTGACAGCCCTGGAGAAGCAGCTTCACCCGCGGTTTCTGACACTCGCCGAGCGCGAGAAGATCCGTGATCTTCGCGCGCTGGGCCAGTCGCCGCGGGCTATCGGGCGAGCCCTGGGACGGCCGGCTAGTGCCCTGACCGCATAGGTTCGCCGGGGTGAGCCCTGCGGGAAGATCGCGTCATGAAATCGTGTTGATGTCCCACCCGAAAGTCGCCGCCATACCCGTTGAGGATTGCGGTGAACGCCTCGTGGACGTTCGCGCCGCCGGTTCATTGCTGGTCGATTCGTGCGAGCAAGACCCGGAAGATGCCTTCGCCTACCTGCGGGAAGGCGTGCTGGCGCGGCTGCTCAAGGCCCAGGCGGGGCTTTCCCAGGGCTTGCGGTTGCTGTTCGTCGAGGGATCTCGGCCCCCTTCTCTTCAGCGGGAGTATTTCGAGGAGCACGCGAGCCAGCTGCGGGCTACCCACCCGGAATGGTCCGTCCGACAGATCTATTCGGCAGCGAGCCGGTATGTGTCACCGCCCGACATCGCTCCGCACAGCGCCGGTGCGGCCGTCGACCTCACCTTGGCCGATACCGATGAGAACGAGCTGGACTCGGGCACACGGAGGAGAGTGAGGGCGCCTGCTACACCCATGCTGCCAACATCAGCGAGGAGGCCAGTGCCAACCGGAGGCTGCTGGCTTCCGCGCTGGCGGTGGCGGGGCTGGTGGCACTGGTCCTTCGGCGACCGCTACTGAACTCTGGTCACGGGGCTGCGGCTGGCTCATGCGCCAGCGCCGCCTCGCCCGCGACTACGAACCCTGCCCACTCGCTCCGAAGCCGTGATCCACATCGCCGTGGCCGATCTCATGACCCGCCGCCTCACCAGCGAGAACATCACTTCCTGGCGCGCCCCCAAGACAACCACAGAATAGACCATCTTCTGTAGAAACATCGGACGAGAACGACCTCTTACAGCTGGTCCCCATGCCGGCCGGTTCCGGAGGACGCGGCCCGCCACCGTCCTTGCTGTCATTCTCGCAGGTTGGTCCGTAGTCGGACTGGTCATTGGGGAGCAATAGCACCCCGGCAACATCCTCTGGGTGCTCGACGGCGAGCCAGTCGTCGCCTATGAGGGGATCGTCGGCCGGCCCGAACGCCTGGTAGGAGTGGATCGTCTGACACCCCAACGCCACACGCTCCTTGTCGACCGCGCAGGCGTCCACTGCCGGGCCCGAATATTCGTCCGCGCCGTCGAAGCGGAAGCGAAAATGAACCCGGTCACCTTCGGAGGGCGCCTGCGGATGAGGCTCAAGGCGCCAGTCAACGACAGCGGCGGTGACACCGAGAGGCTGCTCACTCGTGTTCACGACGTGCACCCTCACACCGGCCTTACCGCGCTCCGCCGTCGTGTTGGTGCACCACACAGAGGGGCAGCCGGACAGGGCGAAAATCATCAGAGCCAGCGGGGAAACGGCGATTACCCGTGCAGTGCTGAGCCGACAGGTAGCCGGGCAGGCCCGCGTCGAAGGCGCCCGCACTCTCCGCCGCGTCTTCGCGAATGGCCGGCGGTCTTTCACTGCTCCTTCGCTTCGAATGCCTGGGCGACAGCCAGGCTGTCCTCATAGACATGGTGCCGGGTGACAAGGCCGCCTTCGACGGTGAGATGCAAAGCGAACCGCGCCTTGTAGGCACGTCCGGTGGGCAGGGCAGTCTGCCGAATCTCGCCCAGTATGACTGCGTCGCTTCCATCGATCAGGATCCGCTCGACCTCGGTCGCCACATGCTCTGCCACGTGGTTCTCGGCAATCTCGCGATAATGGGCGGCCGCGTCGGCCCGGGTGGACCGGTGACGGATCCACGGTGTGGCAGTACGGCCGTGCTCGGCCTCCGGCCAGTCGAGCTTCCAATCACCCTGCTCGGCGTACAGCTCGGCGATGCGCTCTGGGTTGCCCTCACCGATTCTGCGCAGCAACTCTTCAATGACAGTACGCGTGTTCGTGGGTGTGTCTATGGACATGACTGGCCTCTCTGTCCTGGCCCGCGTCCTTCGACGCGGAAAAATCATGATCCTGTCCTGCCGGCGCAGGCGCGCCGAGACGATTACTCGGACGTAAGGCAAGCGGGTCACCAAGATCCACTTTCGATACACGCCCTCGTCAGACAGGGATATGGGCGTGGGCAGGTGCCGGCGCCCGGGGTCAAGCAGTTTCGCGCCGTATGTGCAGATGACCATCGAGAGGGTAGGAAGGGGGAGCCGATGGCAGGAGCCTGTCGAACTGGTAGCAGTTCTTCTCGGCGACGCGGCAGGATGCCAGGTTGTCGACTTGGTGGAGGAGTTCGAGGCGCCTCAGACCGTCTGCTCGGAAGGCATCGAAGGACCAGGCGGTAAGAGTCTCCAGCGCTCGTGAGGCCACGCCTCGACCGCGAGCCTGTGCCGCCGTCCAGTAGCCGACCTCTGCGGAAGGCTCGCCGGGTGCGATGTGCTTGAGTACCACGTTGCCCACCAACCGCGGCGGCGCCGCGTCAACGGCCGCCTCAAGGACTGCGAAGGCAAGCCGGTCGCCTGCTGCCCACCCCTGCTCTTGGTCCCACACCCATTTCAGTCCGTCCCCCTCACTCTCCATAGGCGAGTTCGTCCAACGCCGCAGCTCGGTGTCCCGGTACACATCGACCAGCGCGGCGACGTCTTCCGTGCACCAGGGGCGAAGGACTAGAGCGGGAGCGGTCGGCGTCGCGGCAACCTTGAGTGTGACGGGAGGATTCACCGCCCGATCATATGCAGCAGAGTCTTGGACTGCCCTTGGCGATGGCTGGTCCCTCCCGCGCCGCAGCCGCCCTGTCATCCCTGTGTCCGAGCCTGCAGAGCATCGACGGCCCAGTCGAGCACCGGCCGCAGGCTCTCCGGACCCGGCCAACCGTTGATCACAGCGAGCAGCGAAAGGTACCGCTCTCGGCGAGGGTCATTCATACGTTCCAGCCGGGCCAGGAGCGGCTGGGGCGACTTGGCATCGTCACCGTGGCCGAGGAGATGTGCGCAGCGGTTCATGAGGACTGCGACGGTCGGATCGGCCTGGAGCGAGGCTGGTTCGACACCCGCTGCCAGGGCCGGCGTGATCTGGTCGCGGACGATGGCAGCCAAGTCGTTGTGCAGCGAGGGTGGACCATCCTGGATGAATCCGGCCGTATGTTCCCGGGCCAGGTGTCGTAGGAGGGCGCGAAAGTCTGGATCCTGTGACAGCTCGGCCAGTTCCACCCACGCCTGGACCTGCTCCGTATCGGGGTTGTCCGGCAGTTCCGGAGTCATCGAGCGCATGGCTCCCGTAAACATGGAGCTGGTGCCCACACCGCCGAAGGCGGCGTCGAGGAAGTCACCAACCAACTGTCGGCGTTCGACTTCGGAGAGCTTGGCCAGTTTGTGCATCAGATGTGTCTCCTCAGGGGTAGCCCCGCGCTTTGCCACGGCGGTCAGCACTGCACGCCGCAACCGCAGGATCCGGATTTGCACGTCCAACGCGTCGGCATGTACCGCGGCAACCTCCGACAGCGCGAGTTCCCGGTCCATGACCTTCCGGATGGCCGCAAGGTCCAGTCCCAGGTCGCGCAGGGTCCGCACCAAATCCAGGCGGGCGACGGCGTCGCTGTCGTAGAGGCGGTAGCCGGCCGGGCTGCGGTCAGCGGGCGGTATGAGTCCGCAGTCGGAGTAGAACCGGATGGTCTTGACCGTGGTACCAGTCCGCCGGGCCAGCTCGCCGATCGAGTAGAGGGTGCGGCCTTTCATGTCCCCACCCTCCGGTCTCCCCCTGCTGGAGACTCAAGCTCGTGAACACGCGACGGTGGGACTCTCACAATCGGCAGCACTCATTCCGGGCTCCTTACCAATGACGATCTTGTTGCCGTGGAGCGCAGGTGTCAGCCCAGGGCGAGCCATCGGATGCCGAGCTGTTCGACCTGCGCGGTCTCTGATGCGTCCAAGAGCTCGCGGCCCGTGGCTTTACGCAGGAAACGCGGCTTGCTCCAGCCCAATTTTTCGGCGGCCGCTGTCTGCTCTGCGCCGAGAAGCAGTTCCAGCACGGCGTCACCGGCTGACGAGGTGAGCCAGGGTTCGTGTCCGAGTGCATCAGCCAGGTCGAGGCCGTGGACCGCGACTTCGACGACTCGGGTGAGCAGGAAGTCCGACAAGAGCATGGCGTCGCCATGACGCGTCCAGACGGTACGGCTGGCCGGCTGGGCCCGGCACAACTGGTCGACTCGCCGCCAGGTCGCGGTGAAGTCCTCGGCGAAGGTGGCACCGTCGGCCGGCTCCGCTGCCCGGTTTTGAGCCAGAGCGATCCGGGCATTGTTGGTCTGGGGTGAGAAGCGGTCGTCCGGGCGATAGTACTGCGCTGCGGAGATCCTGGCCTCACCCGGGGCCAGTGCGTCCAGCATGCTCGGAAGCCAGTCGATGACGACGCACACGTGCCCGAGCAGGTCGCGTACGGTCCAGGGGGTGCAGCGTGTCGGGAGGCTCCATTCAGCCTCTGACAGTCCTGTCACGGCAACAGTGAGCGCTCCGGATTCCCGACGAAACGCTTCGAGCACGCGGTCTGGATTCATGCCGGTGACGCTACCAACCGGGCGCGATCAGGCACCCGGTTGCCATGACCTGCAGCTCAGCACGCGGGATTCTCCACGGCGCAGACTCGTCCGCCGATATGAGTTGTTCCGGCAGAGCCGGGAGCCGCCATGATCTGCGACCCGCCGCCCTGGGTGACCGCAACAGCCCGCCCCAACCGGTCGGCGAGCAGGAGCGCTGCCGCTCCGGTGGCTTCGTCCTCGTCGATGCCGTCGCCACGGCCCGGGAATCCCCGTGCCCGGACCCGGCCGGCGGTCTCGTCCTGCCAGGCCCAGGCATACACCCACTCTCCCGGTTCCGGCACCGTCAGCGCGTCGACCTCCTGCGTGCTGCCGTACTGCCGCAACGTGCGCGGTGGCACCCACTCTGCTCGCGCACTGATCCACGTGAAGCCGTCAGCACGGCGGACAGAGATGCTCCCCACAGGAAGCTCAAACCTCTCCAGACCGAGGAGCCAGGCCACGCCGACGAGCGGGTACCCGGCAAACGGAAGCCGCACCCCCGGCGTATAGATGTCCACGACGCCCCGACGGGCGTCGTCGATGAACACCGTCTCGCTGAGGCCCAGCTCCCGGGCCAAAGCCTGTCTGGACTCCTCGTCGGGAAAGACGCGGCCGTCGCGCACTACGCCCAAGACATTGCCGTAGCTGCCGTTAGAGGGCGGTTCATGATGTGATGTCCGTTTCTCAGTGAGGTCGGTGTGGGGCTGCTGATCGTGGGACTTCTGGGTGGCTACTGCTTCCTGGTGAAGCTGCCGGCGTCGGCCTCGGTAAGGACGTCGAGCTTGACGAGGCGCTTCAGCTTGGCGCGGGTGCCTTCGATGTTCTTCGGCAGCTGTTCGTGGCCGAGGGCTTCGCAGACTTCACGGGCCCGCAGGGGGCGGGTGGCCTCGTTGAAGACGGCGAGGATGCGGGGGTAGTCCGGGTGCTCGGGCCGGTCGGCCGCGGAGGTCTGGGCAGGGAGCCGGTCCGCGAGAGCGGTGACGGTCTTCCGGGTGATCGCGAGGTGCTCGAGATGAGTCTCGACCTCCCCCAGCCGGTTCTGCAGTCCGGCGATCTGTGTGCGGAGGTCGTCGGCCAGGGATCGGGCGGCGTCCTCCTGGACGTCGAGTGCTTCGAGCAGGGGCTGGATGCTCACGCACTCACCGCTCGCGCATCGCGCCAGGTGGGAGTGTTCGCGCCGGCGAGGCGGCGGATCATGACGTGGGACATCGCCCAGTAGACGCGGGAGGCGGACGAGGAGGGATGGTGCTCGTAGTCGCGGACCATACGCCGGTGCAGTATCAGGATCCCGTAGGTCTGCTCGACCCTCCACCGCTTCGGCTGGGGCACGAAGCCCTTGTCCTGCGGGTTGCGTTCGACGATCTCGACGTCGATGCCCAGGCCGGCGCCGTGCACGACGACCTGCTTCTTGAAACCCTGGTCGACCAGGGCCTTCCCGACGGTTTCGCCGGCGTGCTCGGCGACCTGGTCCAGCAGGGCGATGCCCGCGGTGTTGTCGTGCGTGTCCGCGGCGAGGACAACCACCGCGATGACCAGACCGAGGACGTCCACGGCCAGTCCGCGCTTGCGGCCGGGCACCCGCTTGGCCGGATCGAGGCCGGTCGTGGTGGCGGGGACCCCGGCGGCCGCATGAACACTCTGGGTGTCCAGCACCACCAGGGTCGGGTCCTCTAATCGACGGGCCCGCTCCCTCACCTGGCAGCGCAGGAGTTCGTGGACGACCTGGTCGGTCCCGTCGTCCCGCCAGGCCGCGAAGTAGTAGTACGTCGCGCTCTTCTGCGGAAGGTCGTGCGGGAGGTAGGCCCACTGGCAGCCGGTCCGACCCTGGTAGAGGATCGCGTTCACGATCTCCCGCATGTCGTAGGCGCCCTGGTGGCCGCTGACCGAGCGGTGGCGGCCCTTCCACGCGGTGATCACTGGCTCGATCAACGACCACTGCTCGTCCGATAAGTCGCTCGGGTACGGCTTGCGTTCACTCACCCCGCCACCCCAACAGACCACGGCCAACGAACCAGCAGATTCCCTCCTCGCTCACACCATCAGGCGACCACGGAACCACTCAAAGAGTCACGAACCGCCCTCTCAGCGTTTCCTGGCCGGGGGTGTCCGGCCGTGGAGAACGGTGACTAGCCTGCCACCTGGGATGTCCCCGTCTGTCGGCAGCACGGGTGCGGGAACCGACGATGAGGAGACAGGCCATGGCGACCACCGCCCGCGCCACCTTGCAGCACGAAGACGAGCGGGTACGGGTCACCCGCTGGGACTTCGAGCCGGGACAGAGCACCGGACGTCAACGACTACGTCGTCGTGCCCGTCACCGACGGGCATACGAACGTGATCACCCCCGACGGCACGGTCACCTCCTCGCAATTGCGGGCAGGCGAGTCCTACGCACGCCCGGCCGGAGGCGAACACGAAGTCGTCAACGCCGCCACCGTCCCGCTGGCATTCGTGGAGATCGAACTGAAGTAACCAGCAGCCGAAGTCGACGGAATCCGTCGAGCGCCCGGCCGGTCCATGTGGCTACGGTACGGCGATGACCAGCACTTACCGCCCCGCCCGGGCCGCCACCCTTGCGGACGTTGACGCCCTCGTCGCCACGATGACCACCGCCTTCTTCCACGACCCGCTGTGGGGGCCGGCCTTCCCCGACCCGTCGCGTCGCGCCGTGCAGGCGGCGGCCATGTGGCGCCTGTATGTCACCTCCGCTCTGCGCTATCCCTGGACACTCGTGACGCCGGGCGTGGAGGCCGCAGCCGTGTGGATCCCGCCGGGCGGTACCGAGCTCACGCCGGAAGAGAAGAGCGGCCTGGAAGATCTGCTGACGCAGTCCGCAGGCCCGGACGTGGCTAAGGAGATCCTGGCGATCTACGACCAGCTGGAGTCAGCGCATCTCGGGGAGCCGTGCTTCTACCTCACCCTGCTCGGCGTCCACGACGACCACCGAGGCAAAGGGCTCGGCATGGGGCTGCTGGCCGAGAGCCTTGTCCGCATCGACGCCCCCGCCTACCTGGAATCATCCAATCCCGCGAACATCGCCCGCTACGAAAGCGTCGGCTTCGCCTCCCGCGACAAGATCACCATGGCCACCGGCCACGTCGTCACGACCATGTGGCGCCCTGCCCCCTGACCCGAACGGCAGCACGAAGGCCCTGACCGCTCGGGGAGATCAGGGCCTTGGCGCACCCAAGGGAGGGTGACGCGGCTCCGACGCGGGCAGGAATGGGGCGACGGACCACCAGCCCGCAGAGGCCCCGCGGCAGCACAGCTTAAGGGGGTGCCTGACAGCCGGGCCCGGTCCGGCCGCGAAGATCAGCTCGGCACGCTCAACCTGATCACCGGCCCGTGACCTGGCATGCGCGAAACGTGCCGCTCACGGCCGCTCGCGCCCGGGCAGGGCCTCCGCCCGGGCGCCGGTAGCGAGGGAGTCCGGGTTCAGTTCCTCGACCAGGCGGTACAGCAGGCGGCGCAGGGTCGTGTTGTCCGCTGGAGAGAAGTGCGAGGTCGCCTCGGCTGTGATGCGGCCGGCGACCGCGTCGGCGTGGGTGGCTGCGGCGTGCCCCTTCTCGGTGGCGAACAGACACATGTTGCGGCGGCTCGTCGGATGCGGCTCCCGGCGCAGCAGTCCTCGCCCGATGAGCTGGTTCACCGCGGCCCCCATCGACTGCGCCGTGATGCCGGAGCGGCGTGCGATGTCCGCCGAGGAGAGTCCCGGAGTGCGCACGGTGTGCAGCAGGGCGTTGTACTGCGCCAGCGTCAGGTCCAGCGCCCGCAGTTCCCGCTCCAGCCTTCCGGCGAGGTTCCGCGAGAGCTGCCAGGCAAGGTATCCGATGGTGGGAAACACGGTGTCCGTCACACCTCCAGTCTAGGAACGGGTACGTCGCGGCCGGTGGGAGCCGTCCGGTCCACCGCGTCAGGCGGCGGCGCTGCGGCGGGGGCTGTGCGAGTCGCGCCAGTACAGCCCCGCCGCGGTGACCAGGGCCCATGCCGCGAGGATCAGGACACCGACGACCAGGCCGTCGTTGTCGAAATGCGACAGACCCTGCAGAGCGCGCACACCGACTCCCACCGGAAGGATCTCCGACAGCGGCTGCAGCCAACCGGGGAGGTAGGCGGAGGGCAATGTGCCGCCGCTGGTCGCGTTTCCGAAGGTCAGCAGGACGACGGAGGCCAGCGACATGCCGGCCTTGCCGAACAGCCGCATGAAGGCCATGGTCGTGCCGCCGACGGCCGCTGCCATCAGGGCGACGATTCCCACGACCCCCAGGAAGGGGCCGGGCATCGCCGCGAACCCGAGGCTGCCGACGATCAGAGCCACGACCACACCGCCGAGCACGCTGAACGCACCCAGGCTCGCCATCCGCCAGCGGTACGGGAGACGCGGCGCCATCTGGTAGGTCATCATGCCGAACAGGAAGCCCGCCAGGACGATGCCGAAAGCGGCGTAGAAGACGGACATGCTCCGGCTGTCGCCGGCCGAGGCGGGGACGATGTCCTGCTGGGTGAGCCGGTCACCGCTTGCCTGGGCCACTTGGGAGAAGGCGCCGGTGACGGTGGAGGTCACGGTCGGGCCGTTGGCCCCGGCGTACAGCAGTTCGGAAGAGGCGCCGTCGCCGATCACGTAGGCGGCGTAGACCGCGCGCTTCTGTACGGCCTGGCGGGCGGAGTCCTCGTCGGCGTAGCCCTTCACCTCGAACCCGCCGGACAGTCCGCGCTCCAGGCCGTCGGCGACCCGTTCGACCTGTGCGCCGGTGCCGACGACCGCGACCGGCAGGTCATGAGGCTTGGGGTCGTGGAACGCAGCCAGGAAGACGCTGACGAATATGGCGCCGATGACCAGCACGATCGCGACCGGGAGCAGGACACCCGCCAATCCGGCGGCGCCTTGCTGACCGGGCGCGGCGCCCACCACGTGAGGCGGGGACGCGAGGCGCGGTTCGGTGCGGGCGGGGGATTCGGACATGGGGGAGAACCTGCTTTCTTCATAAGGTACCTTCTAATCTTACCTGAAATTGTAAGGTGCCTGATGATTCGCGGAGCGAGGCTGTTTCGATCAAACCGTCATACGCCCCGTCCTCAGTGCGTCACTGGCACCGGCGTCAGGGGAGGGCGTGGGATGAATGCCCGCAGTGAGCCTGAAGAAGTGAGGCCCGACGCGCCCGCGCGCCCACCGCTCGTCCGTGAGCTGCTGCTCGTGGCCGGGCTCTTCCTCGTGTACGAGTTCGATCGGCAGCTCGCGACGGGTCACACCGGCGAGGCCCTCCGCAACGCCCACCACGTGTGGGACTGGGAGCGCTCCCTGCGGCTGCCCGACGAGAGCACGGTGCGGTCCCTGCTCCTCCACGGCGACACGCCGATACACGCGGCGAACACCTACTACGCCACCGCCCACTTCCCGGCCACCGCCGCCTTCCTGGCCTGGCTCTATCTGCGCCGGCCCGCGCACTACCTCTGGGCCCGCCGGATCCTGGCCGCGCTGACCGGCGCCGCGCTGGTGCTGCACCTGTTGTTCCCGCTGGCCCCGCCGCGGATGCTGGGCGCCACCGGCCTGATCGACACGGTCCGGGAGTTCGGCCCCTCGGTGTACGGGCCGCCGAAAGCCGACCAGTTGTCGAACCAGTTCGCGGCGATGCCCTCGCTGAAGCTTCCCCGTTGACCTGGACATGTGGACACTGGGACGGATAGGTCCCAGAGGAAGTAGTTCAGGTTGAGCAATCGCAGCAAGCGGTACGCGGAGGAGTTCAAGCGTGATGCCGTCGAGTTGGCGCTGGCCTCTGACAAGACGGTCACCGAGGTTGCCCGTGACCTCGGCGTGAGTGCTGAGGGTTTGCGGGGCTGGGTGAAGCAGGCGAAGGCCGACCGGGGCCAGGGCCGGCCCGGCGAGCTGACCTCGGCCGAGCGTGACGAGCTCAAGCGGTTGCGCAAGCAGAACGCCGAGCAGGCCAGGACCATCGAGGTGCTGCGAAAAGCGGCGGTCTTCTTCGCGAAGGAGAGTGATCGATGACCGATGTCTACCGGTTCGTCGAGGCGGAGAAGACCACCTTCGGTGTCGCTTTCCTGTGCCGGCTGCTGAAGGTGGCCCGGTCCTCCTTCTATGCCTGGGCCGAGGGCGAGGCCGCCCGCCGACGCCGCCAGGAGGCCGACGACGCGCTGGCCCACGAGATCACCGTGCTGCACGTTGCCTCGAAGCACACCTACGGCGTCCCGCGCATCCACGCCGAGCTGGCCCGCCTCGGACGCCAGATCAACCGCAAGCGGGTGGAGCGCGGCATCGCCGGTGTCACGCGGCGCAGGCGCCGAACCCTCACCAGGCCCGCGAAACGGGCGGTGCCGGCCCCGGACCTGATCGGCCGCGACTTCACCGCGCCGGTGCCCGGAGTGAAGCTGGTCGGCGACATCACCTTCATCCCCACCGAGCAAGGCTGGCTCTACCTGGCGACCTGGCTGGACCTGGCCACTCAAAAGGTCGTCGGCTACGCAATGGCCGACCATCACCGGGCCTCACTGGTCGTCGTCGCGCTCACCATGGCCGCGGGCCGGGGCGACCTCCAGATCGGCTGCGTCGCCCACTCGGACCGCGGCAGCGAATACACCTCGGAAGAACTCCGCTGCCACACAATGGCCTTGGGCCTGCGGCAGAGCATGGGCCGGACCGGATCTTGCTACGACAATGCCGCAGCTGAGAGCTTCTTCGCCGTCCTCAAGGAAGAGATCGGCATCCGTGTCTGGCCAGACCGGGCCACCGCCCGAGCAGCGATCTTCACCTACATCGAGACCTTCTACAACCGCCGACGACTACGCAAACACCCCCTGTGGGGCTACCTCACCCCGCTCGAGATCCGGCACCGACACCAGCAGGGTCACTCCCTGAGAGCGCAAGAAACGAGTGTCCAAGGTCATGGGGAACTTCAAGGACTTCATCGCAGCGAATGAGGACTGGCTGACCGTCTTCCACTTCCCGTCCTACGCACCCGACCTCAACCCGCAGGAAGGCATCTGGTCCCTGGTGAAACGGACCATCGGCAACCTCGCCGCCGCGAACCTCGACCAGCTCGCCGCCGCCGTGAAGCGCAGCCTCAAGAAGACCCAGTACCGACCGCACCTCATCGACGGCTGCCTCATGGGTACCGGCCTGACCATAGGCAGCTGACCACGATCAAGCCGACATCGCACATTCAAGTTCAGTAGTGCCGTTCCACGCTGGGGCGCCATCCGGCGCACCCCAATATCGGAGCTGGGAATACCCCCCAGCGTGGTCCTTCGCCTTTCCCCCGGACGGCCCACCCAGCACACCAGTAACTTCTAAAACACGGCCAAAGCGTGCGGGTCGGTATGCGCCGACCTGTCGGTCCAGGTGATTTCGAAGTACCTGACGGCCGGGCCCATGCCGGCGGCCGCCATGACGCACTGGGACGCGATGTTGTGGCCGGCGTCGCCTTTCACGCGGGTGGCGCCGCTCGCCCGCGCGAGCAGCAACAGTTCATGGAGGGCTTCGGAGGCGTAGCCCTTGCCTCGCGCTGACGGAATGAGGCCGTAGCCGGAGACACTGCCGTCCGCATCTACCGGTCCGTGGAAGCCCAGGCCGCCGGTCGTCAGACCGTCCTCGCGGCGACGGATCGCGTAATGGCCGAGCGGCTGGGGACCACCGGTGTTTGCGCAGGTGGCCAGGAAGCGGCTGACCCAGCTCGTCAACACCGCCTGCATCGGCAGCAGAGGAGCGCGTTGGCGAGAAGGCTATCGGGAAGCGCGGAACGGGGGCTCTTCGTGCGCCCGGCCGTGCGCCTTGGCCCGGCCGCGGCGGAAACGCTTCCATGAGTCCTGCGTGGGTCG
>NZ_JBEXWB010000120.1:0-16700 GCF_040629645.1 Streptomyces sp. NPDC005899
TTCCCCTCCCCGACGCTCTCCCCATCTCCCGGGCGACCGGCGGCGGGACGGCACACGAGCGCGCCGTCCCGCCGCGTCCCACTCAGTGCTGCTCCGGCAGCCGCCCCGTCTGCACCAGCGGCGTCCCGCGCCGGCGCGACGCGAAGTAGCCGCGCCCCGGCGGCATCGCGTGGCCCCGAACCGAGCCGATCAGCTCACCCTCGGAGGGATCACCCGCCAGCACCACACCCTGCGCGCCGAGCTCCTTGATGCGCTGCATGAAGCCCTCGTACATGGCCCTGGACGCACCGGCCGAGTTGCGCGCGATGATGAAACGCACCCCGGTGTCCCGCGCGAACGGCAGGTACTCCGCGAGCGGGGCCAGCGGATTGCCCGCGTTCGTCGCGACCAGGTCGTAGTCGTCGACGACGATGAAGATCTGCGGCCCCGACCACCAGCTCCGGTCACGCAGCTGCTGCGGCGTCACGTCCGTCGGCGGCTGCCGGCGCGAGAACACCCCCGCGAGCGCCTCCATGTGCATCTGCATGGCACTCGCCATCGGCGCGTACTCCAGCAGATGGGACTCCGGCAGCGCACCCAGCAGGGCACGCCGGTAGTCGCCGACGACGAGCTTCGCCTCGTCGGGGGAGTAGCGCTCCGCGATCTGCTTGGCGATCAGCCGCAGCAGGTTGGTCTTGCCGGACTCGCTCTCACCGAAGATCAGGAAGAACGGATCGGTCTCGAAGTCGACGAACACCGGCTCCAGGGAGGTCTCGTCGATACCGATCGCGATGCCCCGCTCGGGGAACTCGAAGCCCTTGGGCAGCTGGTCGGCCGGGAGCTTGCGCGGCAGCAGCCGGACGGACGGCGCCGAGGGCCCCGCCCAGTTCGACCTGACGGCCGACACGAAGGCGGCGGTGCCCTCGGACAGGTCGTCCCCGCTGCTGACGGAGTCGATCCGCGGCAGGGCGCCCATGAAGTGCAGCTTCTGCGGGACCTGGCCACGGCCGGGCACCCCCGCGGGCACGTTCGCCGCGACCTTCCGGTCGAACTCCGAGTCCATGACGTCACCGAGCCGCAGTTCGAGGCGCCCGAGGATCTGGTCCTTCAGCGCCGCCCGCACCTCCATGTAACGGGCCGCGGTGATCACCACGTGGACGCCGTACCCGAGACCGCGGGCGGCGATCTCCGTGACGACCTGCTCCAGCCCCTCGTACTCGGAGCGGAAGCCGCCCCAGCCGTCGATGACCAGGAACACGTCGCCCCAGGCCTCGCCCGGCAGTTCGCCCTGGGCGCGCTTGCGCCGGTAGGTGGCGATGGAGTCGATGGAGTGCGCGCGGAAGAACTCCTCGCGCCGGTTCAGCACCCCGCCGACCTCCGCGACCGTCCGCCGCACCCGCTCGGGGTCCAGCCGTGAGGCCATGCCGCCCACGTGCGGCAGCTCCGCCAGCGAGACGAGACCGCCACCGCCGAAGTCCAGCCCGTAGAACTGCACCTCGTGGGGCGTGTGCGTGAGCGCGAACGAAGAGATCAGCGCCCGCACCATCGTCGACTTGCCGGACTGCGGACCACCCACGACCAGCATGTGACCGGCTGCTCCGGAGAAGTCCCGGTACAGCACCTCACGCCGCTGCTCGAACGGCTTGTCGATCAGCCCGAGCGGGACGGTCAGTCCACCGGGCCGGGTGTACTCGGTCGCCGTGAACCCGCGCTCCGCGGTCGGCGCGAGGCCCGGCAGCAACTGGTCGAGCGTCGGCGCCCGGTCGAGCGGCGGCAGCCACACCTGGTGGGCCGGCACCCCCTGCCCCTCCAGCCGGCGCACGATCACGTCGAGCACCGTGTCGGCCAGCGCCTCGTCCTCCGCGGCCGCCCGGGCCGCGAGGTGCGCCGGATCCGGCGCCGCGTACACCACCGGCACCGCGGTGGCGCTGAAGACCACGGGCCGCCGCTCGATCGGCAGCTGCCCCACCGACAGGTCGGGCCCGCCCGTCCGGTAGGTCCCCGAGACGTACGCCGCCTTGAAGCGGGTCATCTCGTCCGTACCGAACTTCAGGTAGCCCGAACCCGGCACCGACGGGAGGTGGTACGCGTCCGGCACACCCAGCGCCGTGCGCGACTCGGCCGCGGAGAAGGTCCGCAGACCCACCCGGTAGGAGAGGTACGTGTCCAGGCCCCGCAGCTTGCCCTCCTCCAGGCGCTGCGACGCCAGCAGGAGATGCACACCCAGCGAACGGCCGATGCGGCCGATCTGGATGAACATGTCGATGAAGTCCGGCTTGGCCGTCAGGAGTTCGGAGAACTCGTCGATGACCAGCACCAGCGACGCCAGCGGCTCCAGCGCGGCACCCGCCGCCCGGGCCTTCTCGTAGTCGTGGATGTTGGCGTAGTTGCCCGCCGAACGCAGCAGCTCCTGGCGGCGCTGCAGCTCACCGCGGATCGCGTCGCCCATGCGGTCGACGAGGGTGAGGTCGTCCGCGAGGTTGGTGATGACCGCCGCCACGTGCGGCATGTGGGACATCCCGGCGAACGTGGCACCGCCCTTGAAGTCGGCGAGCACGAAGTTCAGCGTCTCCGAGGAGTGCGTGACCGCCAGTCCCAGCACCAGCGTCCGCAGGAGCTCCGACTTCCCGGAACCCGTCGCGCCCACGCACAGCCCGTGCGGGCCCATGCCGTCCTGCGCCGCCTCCTTGAGGTCGAGCATCACCGGCCGGCCGTCCTCGCCCACACCGATCGGCACCCGCAGCCGCTCCGAGACCGACCGGGGGCGCCAGGTGCGCGCCACGTCGACCGACGCCGCGTCGCCGAGCCCCAGCAGATCGGTGAAGTCCAGGTCGGCCAGCAGCGGTTCGTCGTCGTCACCGCCGCCCGTACGCAGGGGCGCCAGCTGACGCGCCAGCGCCTCCGCGGCCTCCGGGGACATGGCGTCGGGCACACCCTCGTACGCCAGTCCCGCGCCCGACTCCAGCCGCAGCAGCCCCGGCCGCACCACCACCGACAGGCCGCCGCGCGGCTCGTCGAGCTCGCCCGGCACCACCTCGACGATCGTCACACCCTGGAGGCCCTCCGCCGCCGCGAACAGCGAGTCCGGCGGCACCATCCCGCCGTCCAGCACCACCACGATGTGCGGCTGGTCCAGCACCGGCCGGCTGTCCCGGCCGAAGCGCGGCCGCCCGTCGAGCCGGGTCGCCAGCAAGGTCTCCAGCTCACCGAGGTCGTCGCCGAACAGACGCTTCGTGCCGGCACCGTCGACCTGCCCGGGGACCTGCGTGTGCGGCAGCCACTTCGTCCAGTCCCAGCGCGACACCGCCCCCGGCGCCGCCACCACGGCGACCAGCAGATCCTCGGGGGAGTGCAGCGTCACCAGCTGCGCCACCAGCGAGCGCGCCGTGGACTGCGCCGACTCCGGCCGGCCGGACACCGTCACGTGGTAGAAGGCCCGCATCGAGACCGCCATCGGCAGCCCGTCCAGGGAGCCGTGCACCGCGAGGAACTGCTGCATCGCTCCCGCGCACATCGGCTCCAGCTCGTCCACCGGAGCGGTGTCCGGGGCGATCAGCGGGGTCGACAGCTGCTGCGCGCCCAGCCCCACCCGCACCTGCGCGAAGTCGTTGTCGCCGACCCGGCGTTCCCAGACCCGGCTCCCCTCGGCCACCACCGACCACAACTGCTCCGGCGCCGGGTGCAGATACAACTGGACATCGCGCTGGGCACGGGCCGTCCTGCGCACCGTACGGCGCGTCTGCGCCAGGTATTTCAGGTAGTCACGCCGGACATCGCCCATTTGCCCCTGCGTACCGCGGCGGTGCCGGACGAGCTGCGCGACCACCATGCCGACGGTGGACACCAGCATCAGGACGCCCATGATCCGCATGAACGGAGGCGCCTGCGGCGAGAAGAAGAAGACCACCGACGACCCCATGCCGAGCACCGGCAGGATCTGCATCAGCATGCCCTCCTGCTGACCGCGGGGCAGCTCGGGAGGGGCCTCCAACAGCAACTCATCGGCGGGCACTTCCGGCGGCAGTGACCGCGGAGGCCGTTTCACGACGATCTGGCTCACCGGAACATCAATCCCTCGGTACGGACGGGCGGAAGGCCGGTTCGTCCGCACCGACGCCCCCGTGGCTGCGATTGCTGCGGACTTCGATCCGCGCGACCGTGATCCTACGTGCAGCCCCCGTTCCACCCTCCCGGTAGGGTGGCGCGCGCACTGTGCGCAACCGCGAATCAGGGGGACCAGACACGTGAGTACGACCGCAGCGACGGGTTTCTGCCGCGTCACTGTCGTGGCGCCCGACAGCCGGATCGACGTAGCCCTCCCGGAGGACATCGCCGTCGCCGACGTCTACCCCGAGATCCTGCGTCTCACGGGCCAGACCCAGGCCGCCGGCACACCCACCGGCTACCACCTGGTGCGCCGCGACGGCACCGTCCTGGACGGCGCACGCAGCCTCTCCGCGCAGCAGGTGCTCGACGGCGAACTCCTCAGCCTGCGGCCCTTCGCCCAGTCGCTGCCGCCCGCCGTCTTCGACGACGTCTCCGACGCCGTCGCCTCGGCCGTCACCCGCGACCGCCACCTGTGGAGCGACGAACTCCTGCGCGCCGCCGGGCTGGTGGGCGGAGTGCTGCTGCTCGTCCTGATGGGCTTCGTGCTCTGGTTCGCCGACCCCGTACGGCACGACATGCACAGCCTGCCCGGCATCATCGCCGGCTCCGCCGGCCTGCTGCTGACCGCCTTCGCCGGGGTGCGCGCCCGCGTGTACGCGGACCGGGCCACCGCCGTCGCCCTCGGGCTCGGCGCCCTGCCGCTCGTCCTCATCGCGGGCTCCGGCGTCATCGGGCCGGACGCCGGCCAGGGCCCCGGCCGCCTCCAGTTCCTCCTCGGCTGCGTCGCCGTGCTGCTCGCCTCGGTCGTCCTGGTCGCCCTCACCCCGAGCGGCGACGCACCCTTCGTCGCGGCCACCTTCCTCGCCACGGTGGGCACCCTCGCCACCTTCGCCGCCATCCTCACCGAGGCCACGGCCACCGAGACCGCGGCCGTCTGCGCCCCCGTGGCCCTCGGCCTGGTCGCCTTCCTGCCCGGCCTCTCCGCGCGCTTCGCCCGGCTGCCCATCGGCTACGCCTCCCCGCGCGCCGCGTCGGCCGGCTACGACGACGCCACCTTCGGCGAGCCGGGCGCCACCCCGGGGGCGGAGGGCGAACCCGTCGACGCCGACCGCATCGCCGCCCAGGCCCGCCGCGGCCACGAGATGCTGCTCGGCCTCGTCGGCGGCTGCTCCGCGGTGCTCGTGGGGTCCGCCGCCGTCCTCGGCTTCTCCGACAACATCTGGGGCCAGGTGCTGGCGCTGGCCGCCGGACTCGCGATGCTGCTGCGCGCCCGCCTCTTCCGCTACTCCTCCCAGGTCGCCTGCGTCCTGGTGGCCGGCATCGGCGCGATCGCCCTGCTCGTGCTCGGCCTGTCGCTCAACCCGCCGGCCGACCTGCTGTACGACCTGGTGCGCTACGGGGACCGCGGATCCCTGGACATCCGCACCATCTGGCTCTCGGCGGCGGTCGCGGCGGGCGCCGCCCTGCTCACCGCGGTCGGGCTGATCATCCCGCGCAAGGGCCTCTCCCCTTTCTGGGGCCGGCTCCTCGACCTCACGGAGAGCGCTCTGCTGCTCTCCCTGGTCCCGCTCTGCCTGGCCGTGCTCGACATCTTCATGCGGGCCCGCGCCATGACCAGCTGACACCGGTCGGAGGCCGCCCGAACGGGCTGGTACTCTGACTGGCGGCCGTTTGTGTACGCGTCCCCGGATCATCCTGGGGGCTGCGCTCATCGGACCTTCGTCCCCGAGTCACGGAAGCTCCCCTGAGATCAAGACCAGGGGCACTCGTGGGCGCATCGAACACTCAGAGGAGTACGCGTGCCGCTCGACGCCGCTACGAAGAAGCAGATCATGTCCGAGTT
Organism: Streptomyces sp. NPDC005899; assembly: GCF_040629645.1. Classification (NCBI taxonomy): domain Bacteria; kingdom Bacillati; phylum Actinomycetota; class Actinomycetes; order Kitasatosporales; family Streptomycetaceae; genus Streptomyces; species Streptomyces sp. NPDC005899. The sequence goes on from NZ_JBEXWB010000120.1 coordinate 5,930, forward strand.
CGCCCAGAAGGAGGGTGACACCGGATCCCCCGAGGTCCAGGTCGCCATGCTCTCCCGCCGGATCTCGGACCTGACGGAGCACCTCAAGACGCACAAGCACGACCACCACTCCCGTCGTGGTCTGCTGATCCTGGTCGGCCAGCGTCGCCGCCTCCTTCAGTACCTCGCCAAGAAGGACATCCAGCGCTTCCGTGCGCTCGTCGACCGCCTCGGCATCCGCCGCGGTGCGGCCGGCGGCGCCAAGTAAGCACGCTGTGCGAGGGAGCGGTTCCCGGTTCCACGGGGCCGCTCCCTTTGCTGTACGTGCGTGACCCGGGTTCCGCTCAGTAACCTGGACGCACGACACACGAACGAGGAGAGGCGCCCCACGGCCGCCGCCGGTCCTCGGTAGTGGCCCCCGGGACAAAGCCCGGGTGCTTCGATCGAAGACCGGCCCGCACACACGGTGCGCTTCTCCGCACCGTCCTCCGCCACACGGGCGGCAGGACGAAAGACGACGAGTATGGAGAAATCACTAGTGGAGAACGAGACCCACTACGCCGAAGCCGTGATCGACAACGGCACCTTCGGCACCCGCACCATCCGCTTCGAGACGGGCCGCCTGGCCAAGCAGGCCGCCGGCTCCGCCGTCGCGTACCTGGACGACGACACCATGGTGCTGTCGGCCACCACCGCTTCCAAGCGGCCCAAGGACCAGCTCGACTTCTTCCCCCTCACGGTGGACGTCGAGGAGCGGCAGTACGCGGCCGGCAAGATCCCCGGCTCCTTCTTCCGCCGTGAGGGCCGGCCCTCCGAGGACGCGATCCTCACCTGCCGCCTGATCGACCGCCCGCTGCGCCCCTCCTTCAAGAAGGGCCTGCGCAACGAGATCCAGATCGTCGAGACGATCATGGCGCTCAACCCCGACCACCTGTACGACGTGGTCGCGATCAACGCCGCGTCCGCCTCCACCATCCTGGCGGGCCTGCCCTTCTCCGGCCCGATCGGCGCCACCCGCGTCGCCCTGATCAAGGGCCAGTGGGTCGCCTTCCCGACGCACACCGAGCTCGAGGACGCCGTCTTCGACATGGTCGTCGCCGGCCGCGTCCTCGAGGACGGCGACGTCGCGATCATGATGGTCGAGGCCGAGGCCACCGAGAAGACCATCCAGCTCGTCAAGGACGGCGCCGAGGCCCCGACCGAAGAGGTCGTCGCCGCCGGTCTCGAGGCCGCGAAGCCCTTCATCAAGGCGCTCTGCAAGGCCCAGTCCGACCTCGCCTCCAAGGCCGCCAAGCCCACCGGCGAGTTCCCGGTCTTCCTCGACTACCAGGACGACGTCCTGGAGGCGCTCACCTCCGCCGTCAGCACCGAGCTCGCCAAGGCGCTCACCATCGCCGGCAAGCAGGAGCGCGAGGCGGAGCTGGACCGCATCAAGGAGATCGCCGGCGAGAAGCTTCTCCCGGCCTTCGAGGGCCGCGAGAAGGAGATCTCCGGTGCCTACCGCGCGCTGACCAAGAAGCTGGTCCGCGAGCGCGTCATCAAGGACAAGGTCCGCATCGACGGCCGTGGCGTCACGGACATCCGTACGCTCGCCGCCGAGGTCGAGGCCATCCCGCGCGTGCACGGCTCGGCGCTGTTCGAGCGTGGCGAAACCCAGATCCTGGGCGTCACCACCCTCAACATGCTCCGCATGGAGCAGCAGCTGGACACCCTCTCCCCGGTGACCCGCAAGCGCTACATGCACAACTACAACTTCCCGCCGTACTCCGTCGGCGAGACCGGCCGCGTGGGCTCGCCCAAGCGCCGCGAGATCGGCCACGGAGCGCTCGCCGAGCGCGCCATCGTGCCGGTCCTGCCCTCGCGCGAGGAGTTCCCCTACGCGATCCGCCAGGTCTCCGAGGCGCTGGGCTCCAACGGCTCGACGTCCATGGGCTCGGTCTGCGCCTCCACCATGTCGCTGCTGAACGCCGGTGTGCCCCTCAAGGCCGCCGTCGCCGGTATCGCCATGGGCCTGATCTCCCAGGAGATCGACGGCAAGACGCACTACGTCGCCCTCACCGACATCCTCGGTGCGGAGGACGCCTTCGGCGACATGGACTTCAAGGTCGCCGGTACGAAGCAGTTCGTGACCGCGCTCCAGCTCGACACCAAGCTCGACGGCATCCCCGCCTCGGTCCTGGCCGCCGCGCTGAAGCAGGCCCGTGACGCGCGTCTGCACATCCTGGACGTCATGAACGAGGCCATCGACGTCCCGGACGAGATGTCCCCGAACGCCCCCCGGATCATCACCGTCAAGATCCCGGTGGACAAGATCGGTGAGGTCATCGGCCCCAAGGGCAAGATGATCAACCAGATCCAGGAGGACACCGGCGCCGACATCACGATCGAGGACGACGGCACCATCTACATCGGTGCCCAGCAGGGCTCGCAGGCCGAGGCCGCCCGCGCCACGATCAACGCGATCGCCAACCCGACCATGCCGGAGGTCGGCGAGCGCTACCTGGGTACGGTCGTCAAGACCACCACCTTCGGTGCGTTCGTCTCCCTCATGCCCGGCAAGGACGGTCTGCTGCACATCTCGCAGATCCGCAAGCTCGCCGGTGGCAAGCGCGTGGAGAACGTCGAGGACGTGCTCGCCGTCGGCGCCAAGGTCCAGGTCGAGATCGCCGAGATCGACTCCCGCGGCAAGCTCTCCCTGATCCCCGTGATCGAGGGCGAAGAGGCCGACGAGACGAAGGACGACGCCTCCCAGTGACGTCCCGTAGTTCCGTGACGACGGCCCGCCCCTCCTCCGAGGGGCGGGCCGTCGCCCGTACCCAAACGCTCCTCAAGGGCACCGACGGCGTCGGCACCGTCCGCCGCACCGTCCTCCCCGGCGGCCTGCGCGTCGTCACCGAGACCCTGCCCTCCGTCCGCTCCGCCACCTTCGGTATCTGGGCCAACGTCGGGTCACGCGACGAGACGCCCACCCTCAACGGCGCGACGCACTACCTCGAACACCTCCTCTTCAAGGGCACCGCGAAGCGCAGCGCCCTGGACATCTCGTCCGCGATCGACGCGGTCGGCGGCGAGATGAACGCCTTCACGGCGAAGGAGTACACCTGCTACTACGCGCGGGTCCTGGACACCGACCTGCCGCTGGCCATCGACGTCGTCTGCGACATGCTGACCGGCTCGCTCATCGCCACCGAGGACGTCGACGCCGAGCGCGGCGTCATCCTCGAGGAGATCGCGATGACGGAGGACGACCCGGGCGACTGCGTGCACGACCTGTTCGCGCACACGATGCTCGGCGACACCCCGCTGGGCCGCCCGGTCCTCGGCACCGTCGACACGATCAACGCCCTGAACCGCGGCCAGATCGCCCGCTTCTACAGGAAGCACTACGACCCCACGCACCTCGTCGTCGCCGCCGCCGGCAACGTCGACCACGCCACGGTCGTACGCCAGGTCCGCAGGGCCTTCGAGCGGGCGGGCGCCCTGACCCGCACCGACGCGGCGCCCACGGCGCCGCGCGGGGGCTCCCGCACCCTGCGCACCGCGGGCCGGGTCGAACTGCTGAACCGCAGGACCGAGCAGGCGCACGTCGTCCTCGGCATGCCCGGGCTCGCCAGGACCGACGAGCGCCGCTGGGCACTCGGGATCCTGAACACCGCGCTCGGCGGCGGCATGAGCTCCCGCCTCTTCCAGGAGGTACGGGAGAAGCGCGGCCTCGCCTACAGCGTGTACTCGTACACCTCCGGCTTCGCCGACTGCGGGCTCTTCGGCGTCTACGCGGGCTGCCGGCCCAGCCAGGTGCACGACGTCCTCAAGATCTGCCGGGACGAGCTCGACCGGGTGGCGAGCGACGGCCTCGGTGACGAGGAGATCGCCCGCGCCGTCGGCCAGCTCGCCGGGTCGACCGTCCTCGGCCTGGAGGACACCGGCGCGCTGATGAACCGCATCGGCAAGAGCGAGCTGTGCTGGGGCGAGCAGATGTCGGTCGACGACATGCTGGCGAGTATCGCGGCGGTCACCCCCGACGAGGTCCGCGCGGTGGCGGCCGACGTCCTCGGGCACCGGCCCTCGCTCTCCGTCATCGGCCCTCTGAAGGACAAGCAGGCGGACCGCCTCCACGAAGCGGTCTCCTAACCTCCCCGTAAGGAAGCAGAGCACATGAGCAAGCTGCGCGTGGCCGTCCTCGGCGCCCACGGACGCATCGGGTCCGAAGCGGTGCGAGCCGTCGAGGCCGCCGACGACATGGAGCTGGTGGCCGCCCTGGGCCGGGGCGACGGGCTGGAGGCCCTGACGGACTCCGGCACCCAGGCCGTCGTCGAGCTCACCACCCCGGCGTCGGTGATGGAGAATCTCGACTTCTGCGTCCGCCACGGCATCCACGCCGTCGTCGGCACCACGGGCTGGACCGACGAACGGCTCGCGCGGCTGGACACCTGGCTCGCGGCCTCCCCGGAGACGGGCGTCCTCATCGCACCGAACTTCTCCATCGGCGCGGTGCTCACCATGAAGTTCGCGGAGCGGGCCGCCCGCTACTTCGAGTCCGTCGAGGTGATCGAGCTCCACCACCCGAACAAGACGGACGCGCCCTCCGGCACCGCCACCCGCACCGCCCAGCTGATCGCCGCGGCCCGGGAGGAGGCCGGCTGCCCCCCGCAGCCGGACGCCACGGCCACCGGGCCGGACGGCGCCCGCGGCGCGGACATCGCGGGTGTCCCGGTCCACTCCGTCCGGCTCCGCGGCCTCCTCGCCCACCAGGAGGTCCTGCTGGGCGGCGAGGGCGAGACCCTCACTATCCGCCACGACTCCCTGCACCACAGCAGCTTCATGCCGGGCATCCTGCTCGGCGTGCGCCGCGTGGTGACCACTCCCGGCCTCACCTTCGGCCTGGAACACTTCCTCGACCTGAACTGACTGGGCCCCACCCCATGCGCGCAAAGCTCACGTACGCGGTCACGGCCGCCGTCCTGGTCTTCTACTTCGTCCTGGCCGGCAGCCGCGGCGTCCTGCTCATCCGGCACGGCACGCTGCTGACGGTCACGTTCGGTGTCGCGGTGCTGATCCTGCCGGTGATCGGCGTCTGGTTCCTGTGGAAGAACACCCAGTTCGTCCGCAGGGCCAACGCCCTGGCGGCGGAGCTGGACGCGGAGGGCGGCCTGCCCGTCGACGAACTGATGCGTACGCCGTCCGGACGCATCGACCGCGACTCCGCCGACGCCGTGTTCGCCCGGCGCCGCGAGGAGGCCGAGGACGCCCCGGACGACTGGCGCTGCTGGTTCAGGCTGGCCGTCGCCTACCAGGACGCCAGGGACACCCCACGGGCCCGTAAGGCGATGCAGCGGGCCATCGCCCTGCACGCGGACAGGCCGGTACGCGCCTGAACCGCGCCGTACCGGCCTGTCCCGGGGGCCCTGTGCCGGGGAGCACACCGGCGGCCCGCTCCCTGTCCGGGGGGCGGGCCGTTCGTGTCAGCCGGTGAGGTACTGCTCGCCCCAGGCCTCGATGGTGTCGGCGGCGCGCTCGAAGGCCTCCGCGCGAGCCAGGAAGTCGGCGTTGTGGTCCGTCACCAGCGGCGCCAGCGGTTCGCCACCGCGCCGCACCACCACGAGGGCCTGCCCCTGGACGGTGCGGGGGAGGCCGAGCCACCGGACCGGCTGCTGGACCGTGCGGACCGACGCGGCCCGCTCCCACGGCACGGTCGACGTACGGAAGAAGCCCACCCGGCGGACACCGTGCCGGCTGACCCAGGCGCCCACGCGCAGCAGCCGCAGCGCGCAGGCGATCGTCAGACCGGCGACCACGAGGCACGCGCTCGCCCCGGACAGCGATCCGGCGAGCGAGATGATCATCGCCGCGAGCAGGACGAAGGACGCCAGCAGCAGCAGGGCGGCGGCCGCCACGACCCGCCAGGGGCCGGGGCGGTAAGGCCGCCGCCAGCTGTCGTGGTCGTCGAACGGCAGCGCGATGTCCTCCGCGCCCGCGTCGAATGCGCGGTCGGCCGTCAGGAAGGGCAGGGGCACGACTGATCCTCACTCACAAGCACGCTCGATTGCTGTGCCCGGTGAGGCTACCGAGCAGCCCCCGGGGCGACCACCCCAGGGGCCCGTACGGCTCAGCGGTGCTGGGACGCCTCGGACGTCTGGCCGTGCGAGGACCCCGTGTCGGTGTCCAGGGCCGGAATCCCGAAGAGCAGCGCGCCGGCGAAACCGGCGAGCAGGGTGAGACCCACGAGGGTGCGCCCGGCCAGCTCGGAGACGCTGGCCCGCGCGCGGGGAGGCGGAGTGACATTGCTGCGGAACCGGTCGGCCTCGGCGACGAACGAGAACGGGACGGATTCACGCCGGCGGAACATGAGGAAGCTCTCCTTGAACTCTGGGACGGGTACTGCTATCGAGTCAGACGTACGAACGGCCCGATCGGTGCCCCGAATCGCCGATCGGTCCGAGAATTTCCCGCCGACGGAGGCTTCCCTCCCGGGCCCGTAGAGTGGACGCCGCACGAGCGACGCCATTGGAAGGACCCCCGCCGGTGATCGAAACCCCCGAGCCCACGAAGGCCCACTTCCGCAGCGATGTCACCGTTGACCTGGTGAAATCGGCTGCGACCGACTCCGACGTGCTCTTCGCGGCCCGCGTGTCGACGGCCGGTGAGCAGTCCCTGGAGGAGGTCACGAAGGATCCCGAGCGCTCGAAGGGGCTCATCAACTACTTGATGCGCGACAGGCACGGGAGCCCGTTCGAGCACAACTCGATGACCTTCTTCATCAGCGCCCCGATCTTCGTGTTCCGCGAGTTCATGCGGCACCGCGTGGGCTGGTCGTACAACGAGGAATCGGGCCGTTACAGGGAGCTCGAGCCGGTCTTCTACGTCCCCGGGGAGTCGCGCAAGCTCATCCAGCAGGGCCGCCCGGGCAAGTACGAGTTCGTCGAGGGGACCCCGGAGCAGCACGCGCTCACCAGCCGCGCCATGGAGGCCTCCTACCGGCAGGCGTACGACGCCTACCAGGAGATGCTGGCGGCCGGCGTCGCCCGGGAGGTCGCCCGCGCGGTCCTCCCCGTCGGCCTGTTCTCCACCATGTACGCCACGTGCAACGCCCGGTCGCTGATGCACTTCCTCGGTCTGCGCACCCAGCACGAGCTGGCGAAGGTCCCGTCCTTCCCGCAGCGCGAGATCGAAATGGTCGGCGAACAGATGGAGCAGCACTGGCAGAGGCTGATGCCGCTCACTCATGCCGCCTTCAACCGAAACGGTCGGGTAGCCCCGTAGGCGGTGTCCGTATTGCGGCGGTTCGAGAAGTTCATCTAGGCTGATCAAACGGACCCGGCACTGCTTGAACCCCCGAGCAGGCAGTGCCGGGCTCCTCTTCCCCGTCCCCCCGAGGGGACCGGGCGCTCCGAGCAACGAGTAGCGTGTTACCCATGGCTCCGATCTCCACTCCGCAGACCCCCTTCGGGCGGGTCCTCACCGCTATGGTCACGCCCTTCACGGCGGACGGCGCTCTCGACCTCGACGGTGCCCAGCGGCTCGCCGCCCACCTGGTGGACGCAGGCAACGACGGCCTGATCGTCAACGGCACCACCGGCGAGTCGCCGACCACCAGCGACGCGGAGAAAGACCAGCTCGTACGGGCTGTCCTCGAAGCCGTCGGAGACCGGGCCCATGTCGTGGCCGGTGTCGGGACCAACGACACCCGGCACAGCATCGAGCTGGCCCGCACCGCCGAGCGCACCGGGGCCCACGGCCTCCTCGCGGTCACGCCGTACTACAACAAGCCACCGCAAGAGGGTCTGCTGCGGCACTTCGGCGCCATCGCGGACTCCACCGGCCTACCGGTCATGCTGTACGACATTCCCGGCCGCAGCGGTGTGCCGATCGACACGGAGACGCTCGTGCGGCTCGCCGAGCACCCCCGGATCGTCGCCAACAAGGACGCCAAGGGAGACCTGGGCCGGGCCAGCTGGGCCATCGCTCAGTCCGGTCTCGCCTGGTACTCCGGTGACGACATGCTGAACCTCCCGCTGCTGTCGGTGGGCGCCGTCGGTTTCGTCTCGGTCGTCGGCCACGTCGTGACCCCAGAACTGCGCGCGCTCCTGGAGGCGCACCTCGGTGGCGACGTGCAGAAGGCCACCGAGATCCACCAGAAGCTGCTCCCGGTCTTCACCGGGATGTTCCGCACCCAGGGCGTGATCACCACGAAGGCCGCGCTCACCCTGCAGGGACTGCCCGCGGGGCCGCTGCGGCTGCCGATGGTGGAGCTCAGCGCCCAGGAGACGGCCCAGCTCAAGATCGATCTCGCCGCGGGCGGGGTACAGCTGTAATCACGGACTTCACAACTGAATACGCGGGGAGACTCGCGACGGAAACACCACCTGACAACAGCAAGTGCACGAATGACATGCGCGCCACGTGCCCTCAGCGGTACGTGGCGCGCGTGGTAAGGAGAGTCTTTTGAGTCATCCACATCCCGAACTCGGTACCCCGCCGAAGCTTCCGAAGGGCGGCCTGCGGGTCACCCCGCTCGGCGGCCTGGGCGAGATCGGCCGCAACATGACGGTCTTCGAGTACGGCGGCCGCCTGCTCATCGTCGACTGCGGTGTGCTCTTCCCCGAGGAGGAGCAGCCCGGTATCGACCTGATCCTTCCGGACTTCACCACGATCCGGGACCGCCTGGACGACGTCGAGGGCATCGTCCTCACGCACGGCCACGAGGACCACATCGGCGGCGTCCCGTACCTGCTCCGCCTGAAGCCGGACATCCCCCTGATCGGCTCCAAGCTGACCCTGGCACTCATCGAGGCCAAGCTCCAGGAGCACCGCATCCGCCCCTACACCCTCGAGGTGATCGAGGGGCAGCGGGAGCGCATCGGCGTCTTCGACTGCGAGTTCATCGCGGTCAACCACTCCATCCCGGACGCCCTCGCGGTCGCCATCCGCACCCCCGCGGGTCTGGCCGTCGCGACCGGCGACTTCAAGATGGACCAGCTCCCGCTGGACGGGCGGCTCACCGACCTGCACGCCTTCGCCCGGCTGAGCGAGGAGGGCATCGACCTGTTGCTCTCCGACTCGACGAACGCCGAGGTCCCCGGCTTCGTCCCGCCGGAGAAGGACATCTCCAACGTCCTGCGCACGGTCTTCGCCAACGCCCAGAAGCGCATCATCGTGGCGAGCTTCGCCAGCCACGTGCACCGCATCCAGCAGATCCTGGACGCCGCCCACGAGTACGGCCGCAGGGTCGCCTTCGTCGGGCGCTCCATGGTCCGCAACATGGGTATCGCGCGGGACCTGGGTTACCTGAAGGTGCCCGCCGGCCTGGTCGTCGACGTGAAGACGCTCGACGACCTGCCCGACGACGAGGTCGTCCTGGTCTGCACGGGGTCCCAGGGCGAGCCGATGGCCGCCCTCTCCCGCATGGCCAACCGCGACCACCAGATCCGGATCGTGCCGGGTGACACCGTGATCCTCGCGTCCTCGCTGATCCCGGGCAACGAGAACGCGGTCTACCGCGTGATCAACGGCCTCACCCGGTGGGGCGCGAACGTCGTCCACAAGGGCAACGCCAAGGTGCACGTCTCGGGCCACGCGTCGGCCGGCGAGCTGCTGTACTTCTACAACATCTGCAAGCCGAAGAACCTGATGCCGGTCCACGGCGAATGGCGCCACCTCAGGGCGAACGCCGAGCTCGGCGCCCTGACCGGCGTACCGAAGGACCACATCGTCATCGCCGAGGACGGCGTCGTCGTGGACCTCGTCGACGGCAAGGCCAAGATCGTCGGCAAGGTGCAGGCGGGATACGTGTACGTCGACGGCCTCTCGGTCGGGGACGTCACGGAGACCTCGCTCAAGGACCGCCGCATCCTCGGCGACGAGGGCATCATCTCGGTCTTCATCGTGGTCGACAGCTCCTCCGGCAAGATCGTGGGCGGTCCGCACATCCAGGCCCGCGGTTCGGGCATCGACGACGGCGCGTTCACCGCGGTCGTGCCGAAGGTCGAGGAAGCGATCAACAAGTCCGCCCAGGACGGGGTGATGGAGCCGCACCAGCTCCAGCAGCTGATCCGGCGCACGGTGGGCAAGTGGGTCTCCGACACCTACCGCCGGCGCCCGATGATCCTTCCGGTGGTCGTCGAGGTCTGACCCCGGCAGCGTCCACCTGGAGCGGGGCTCCCCGATTTGCATCGGGGAGCCCCGCTCCAGTACGTTTACGTCTCCGCCTGAACGGGAAGCAGCGCGCGCACATGTGCGACGCGAGCGACTCGGCAGGGGGAGGAATTCCGGCTCAGAATCTCTGATAATGTCGGATCCGCCGAAAGGCAGCCGAAAGGCAAAGGCCCTCCGCAGGCCGCTGGATATCGAATTCGGACCGGAAACGGGACGGAATCGGTCTGGTAGAGTCGGACTCGCCGGAAAGGGAAACGCGAAAGCGAAGAACTGGAAAGCGAAACAGCAGGAACCCGCTTCGGCCGGGAATCGGACACGAAAGAGTCTGATAGAGTCGGAAACGCAAGAACGAAGGGAAGCGCCCGGAGGGCCCCGGTGAAACGGGACCGAAGGAAGCGTCCGTTCCTTGAGAACTCAACAGCGTGCCAAAAGTCAACGCCAGATATGTTGATACCCCGGCCTGCTTCGGCAGGTTGGTGGTTCCTTTGAAAAAGTCCTGCCGGCCTTTATTGGTCCGGTGGGCAACAACAGCGAGGACGCTGTGAACAACCGTTCTTATTCCGATCGGTTGTTCCGCTCTCGTGTTGTGATCCCGATTACGGGAAAACATTCACGGAGAGTTTGATCCTGGCTCAGGACG
>NZ_JBEXWB010000121.1:0-16682 GCF_040629645.1 Streptomyces sp. NPDC005899
TGACGAGTGACGTCTCGGGGATCTACCGCGGCTGGTACGAGGTGCTGCGCGGCGGTTCCTACCCGCTGGACGACGTCACGTGGCAGCACCGGCCACACCTTCAGCAGCGCGCCGAACGCCGCCAGCGCCCCCAGGGCCCGCGGGCGGCGCACCCCGGCCAGCAGCGCCGCCACGGCGACGGCCGTGACCATCAGGTCGTACCGGGCGTAGACGGTGGGGCCGAGGAGCGGCACGCCCACCACCCACACCCAGGCACCCGCGCCCCGCCTGCCGGAGCGCGTGCCCGCGTACGTCAACAAGCCGAACGTGAGGGCGTCGCACACCAGTACGAGAACGAAGAAGGCGGAGGCGTACTCCAGGAAGGGCAGCAGGGCGGGCGACAGGATGGCGAGCGCCGCGGCGGGCGGGTACTGCCACGTGACGTCGTCCAGCGGGTAGGAACCGCCGCGCAGCACCTCGTACCAGCCGCGGTAGATCCCCGAGACGTCACTCGTCACATCCGGTCCCGGCACCGTGAACGTGCCGGACACCTTGAACACGCAGAGCAGCAGCACCGCACGGGTGGCGGCCCATACGACGAGGGACCGACCGCGTCCACCCGTCCCCGTCCTCAGCCTCATGCAGGACATGATGCGGGTCCCGCCCGTGCGGGAGCCGTCAGGCAGGGCCGTCCGGCCGACCGGTACTGTCGGCGGCGATGGACAAGACCCTGATCGTGACGAACGACTTCCCGCCCCGCCCCGGTGGCATCCAGGCCTTCCTGCACAACATGGCACTGCGTCTGGACCCCGGCCGGCTCGTCGTCTACGCCTCCACCTGGAAGCGCGGCACCGAGGGGGCCGAGGCCACCGCGGCCTTCGACGCCGCACAGCCCTTCACCGTCGTCCGCGACCGTACGACGATGCTGCTGCCCACCCCCCGGGTGACCCGGCAGGCCGTCGGCCTGCTGCGCGCGCACGGCTGCTCCTCCGTGTGGTTCGGTGCGGCCGCCCCGCTGGGGCTCATGGCCCCCGCGCTGCGCGGGGCGGGCGCGCGCCGCATCGTGGCGACCACCCACGGGCACGAGGCGGGATGGGCCCAGCTGCCCGCCTCCCGGCAGCTGCTGCGCCGCATCGGCGAGGGCACGGACACGATCACCTACCTGGGGGAGTACACCCGGTCCCGGATCGCGCCCGCGCTCACCGCGCGGGCCGCCGGCCGCATGGTGCGCCTGCCGCCCGGGGTCGACGAGAAGACCTTCCACCCGGCCTCCGGCGGGGACCGGGTCAGGGCCCGGCTGGGGCTCACGGACCGGCCCGTCGTCGTGTGCGTCTCCCGGCTCGTCCCGCGCAAGGGCCAGGACACCCTCATCCTCGCCATGCCCGCGATCCTCGCGCGGGAGCCGGACACCGTCCTGCTGATCGTCGGCGGCGGCCCGTACGCCCGGCAGCTGGAGAAGCTCGCCGCCGAGACCGGTGTCCAGGACTCCGTGCGCTTCACCGGACCGGTGCCCTGGGAGGAACTGCCCGCCCACTACGGCGCCGGGGACGTGTTCGCCATGCCCTGCCGCACCCGGCGCGGCGGTCTCGACGTCGAGGGCCTCGGCATCGTCTACCTGGAGGCGTCCGCGACCGGACTGCCGGTGGTCGCCGGCGACTCGGGAGGCGCCCCGGACGCCGTCCTGGACGGCGAGACCGGATGGGTGGTGCGGGGCGGCTCGGCCGAGGAGTGCGCCGACCGGATCGCCACCCTGCTCGGCGACGCGGAGCTGCGCCGGCGGATGGGGGAGCGCGGCCGTGCCTGGGTCGAGGAGAAGTGGCGCTGGGACCTGCTCGCGGAGGAGCTCAAGGAGCTGCTCTGAGCGCGCCGCGCCGGAGAACGCGGGGGCTCCGCACACCGACCGGTGTGCGGAGCCCCCGCGTTGCGGCGGTCGGTCCGGTCAGCCGCGGTAGATCGACTCCACCTCGTCGGCGAAGTCCTTCGCCACGACGTTGCGCTTCAGCTTCAGCGACGGCGTGATGTGGCCCGCCTCCTCCGTGAACTGCGCGGCGAGGACGCGGAACTTGCGGACCGACTCCGCCTTGGAGACCGCCGCGTTGCCGTCGTCCACCGCACGCTGCACCTCGGCCAGCAGATCGGTGTCCTCACGCAGCGAGAGGGCCGTCGAGCCGGCCGGCTTGCCGTTCTCCTCGGCCCAGCGGGAGAGGAACTCCTCGTCGAGGGTGACCAGCGCCCCGACGAACGGCCTTCCGTCACCGACCACCATGCACTCGGCGACCAGGGCGTGGGCGCGGATCCGGTCCTCGATCACGGCCGGAGCGACGTTCTTGCCGCCCGCCGTGACGATGATCTCCTTCTTGCGCCCGGTGATCGCGAGGTAACCGTCCTCGTCGAGCGTGCCGATGTCACCGGTGTGGAACCAGCCGTCGGCCAGCGCCTCGGCCGTCGCCGCCTCGTTCCCCCAGTACCCGGTGAACAGGTGCTCCCCGTGCAGCAGGACCTCGCCGTCGTCGGCGATCCGCACCACGGAACCGGGCAGCGGCTGGCCGACCGTACCGATCTTCTGCCGGTCCCACGGGTTGAACGCCGTGGCCGCGCAGGTCTCGGTCAGACCGTAGCCCTCGAGCACGGTGAAGCCGATGCCGCGGAAGAAGTGCCCGAGCCGCTCGCCCAGCGGCGCGCCGCCCGAGATCGCGTACTCGCCGCGGCCGCCGAGCACCGCGCGCAGCTTGCCGAACACCAGCTTGTCGAAGACCTTGTGCCTGACCTTCAGGCCGAAGGAGGGGCCCTCGGGCGTGCCCAGCGCCCGGCTGTAGGCGATCGCCGTGTCGGCCGCCCGGTCGAAGATCTTCCCCTTGCCGTCGGCCTGGGCCTTGGCGCGCGCCGAGTTGTAGACCTTCTCGAAGACCCGCGGCACGCCGAGGATCAACGTCGGCCGGAACGAGGCGAGCTCATCGGTGAGGTTCTTGATGTCCGGCACGCAGCCGAGCTTGATCGGGGCCATCACCGAGGCGACCGCGACCAGCCGCCCGAAGACGTGGGCGGCCGGGAGGAAGAGCAGCACGGAGCACTCGCCGGTACGGAAGAGGGGCTTGAGCCGCTCCACCACGTTGCCGCACTCCGCGAAGAAGCTGCGGTGCGTCAGCACGCAGCCCTTGGGCCGCCCGGTGGTGCCCGAGGTGTAGACCAGGGTGGCCGGGTCGTCGGCCTTGGCGCTCACCATGCGCAGGTCCAGGGCCTCCCGGGAGACCCCGGCGCCCGACGCCGTCAGCTCGGCGACCGCTCCCTCGTCGATCTGCCACACGTGCAGCAGATCCGGCAGCCGGTCGCGCACGGAGGCGACGGACGCGGCGTGGACCTCGCTCTCGACGACGACCGCCACCGCGCCCGAGTCGCCGAGTATCCACTGGACCTGCTCGGCGGAACTGGTCTCGTAGACCGGCACGGTGACCGCGCCCGCGCTCCAGATGGCGAAGTCCAGCAGCACCCACTCGAAGCGGGTGCGGGACATGAGGGCGACGCGGTCACCGGGCTCGATGCCCGCCGCGATCAGGCCTCTGGCGACCTCTTCGACCTCGGCCAGGAACCGCGTGGCCGTGACGTCCGTCCAGACGCCGGCCACTTTGCGGCTCATCACCGCGACGTCGGGATGCTGAGCGGCGTTGCGGCGGATGAGATCCGTCAGGTTGCCGTCCGTAGGGACCTCGTACAGGGCCGGAAGGCTGAACTCGCGCAAGACTGCTGCTCCTCATCGGGCTCCGGTTCCACGGCTCTGTGTGACGCACCGGATGCGGTCCAAGACTGGCAGGTGCTCAGTGGGGTGAGCACGACTGGACTGCCCGGACGTTACCCACGAGTACTCGGTTCTCGATAGGGGGTTCAGGCCAGATGTCTTATGCATCACACATATCAGTGGTCCTGGGGGGCACAGTAGTCCACCGGTCTCACGACCCCGAAGTAACCGCAGGTCCGATGGCCTCTACCCACCGCGAGCAGTCGGGATCTAGGGTGAACGCCATGCGAGGCAGCGGACCGGACACCGGGAAGACCGGCGCGGACAGAAGGACGCGCGTGCACGTGGTCAGCGATGTCCACGGCAACACCGAGGCACTGGCCCGGGCCGGCGACGGCGCGGACGCCCTGCTCTGCCTGGGCGACCTGGTGCTCTTCCTCGACTACGCCGACCACTCCCGCGGCATCTTCCCCGACCTGTTCGGTGTGGAGAACGCGGACCGCATCGTGGCCCTGCGCACCGCCCGGCGCTTCGAGGAGGCCCGGGCCCTCGCCCGCGCCCTGTGGGAGGGCAGGGACCGGGAGGCGGCGATCCTGGAGGGCGTGCACAAGCAGTACGCCGAGATGTTCGCCGTCCTGCCGACCCCCACGTACGCCACCTACGGCAACGTCGACGTGCCCGCCCTCTGGCCCGAGTACGCCCGCCCCGGGACCACCGTGCTCGACGGGGAGCGCGTCGAGATAGGGGGCCGGGTCTTCGGCTTCGTCGGCGGCGGCCTCAGGACCCCGATGCGCACGCCGTACGAGATCGGTGACGAGGAGTACGCGGCCAAGGTCGAGGCGCTCGGCCCCGTGGACGTCCTGTGCTCGCACATCCCGCCGGACGTCCCGGAGCTGACGTACGACACGGTGGCCCGCCGCTTCGAACGGGGCAGCGCCGCGCTGCTGGACGCCATCCACCGCACCCGCCCCCGCTACGCGCTTTTCGGCCATGTTCACCAGCCCCTGGCCCGGCGGATGCGGATCGGCGTCACCGAGTGCGTCAACGTCGGCCACTTCGCCTCCACCGGACGGCCCTGGGTCCTCGAATGGTGAGCGGCCCGCCGCCGGCCACGCCCCGGGGCATGGCCGGAGCGCCGCCGGGCACGCGATAGCCTGCACACGGCAGGCCTCTGCCGAACGCGACCGGTACACCGCACTGGAGGGCCACGGCGATGGCTGAACACACCAGCTCGAGCATCACGATCGAGGCGGCACCGGCCGACGTCATGGGAGTGATCGCCGACTTCGCCCGCTACCCGGAGTGGACCGGCGAGGTGAAGGAGGCCGAGATCCTCGCCACCGACGACCGGGGCCGCGCCGAGCAGGTGCGGCTGGTGCTGGACGCCGGGGCGATCAAGGACGACCACGTCCTCGCCTACACCTGGAACAGCGCGTACGAGGTCAGCTGGACCCTCGTCAAGTCGCAGATGCTGCGTTCCCTCGACGGGAGTTACGCCCTGGCGCCGGCCGGCGTCGGCGACCGGACCGAGGTCACCTACCGGCTCGCCGTGGACGTCAAGATCCCGCTGCTCGGCATGATCAAGCGCAAGGCCGAGAAGGTCATCATCGACCGCGCCCTCGCCGGACTGAAGAAGCGCGTCGAGTCCGTCCCGAAGGCCTGACCGCGTGCGTACGGTCCTGGTCACCGGCCCCGGCGGCGCGGGCCGTACCACCGTCGCGGCGGCCACCGCACTCGCCTCGGCCCGGGCCGGCCGGCGCACGCTCCTCGTCTCCGCCGACGCCGTCCCGGGCTTCCCCGCGGGTCCGGCGCCCACCCGGGTCGCCGAGCACCTCGACCACGCGCGCCTCGACTCCGCGGGACACTTCAGGGACGAACTCCTCGCCCTCCAGGACCGGGCGTCGGGCGTGCTCGACCTGCTGGGCGCCAACCGGCTGGACGGCGAGGAACTCACCGAACTGCCCGGCAGCACCCAGTTCGCGGCGCTGCACGCGCTGCGCCGGGCCGCCGAGGGGGACTGGTCGCACGGCGCTTACGGCACCCTGGTCGTCGACCTCCCCCCGCTCACCGAGGCCCTCGCCCTGCTCGCCCTCCCCGGGCAGCTGCGCCGCTACCTGCGCCGCCTCCTGCCCCGGGAACGCCAGGCGGCCCGCGCGCTGCGGCCGCTGCTTGCGCAGTTCGCGGGCGTGCCCATGCCCGCCCAGTGGCTGTACGAGGCCGCCGCCCGCAAGGACGCCGAACTGGCCGCGGTCGAGACCCTGCTCGCCGACTCCGCGACGACCGTGCGCCTGGTCGCCGAACCCGGGCCCGCCGCCGAGGACGCCCTGCGCACCGCCCGCACGGGACTGGCGCTGCACGGGGCCGGCGTCGAGGCGGTCGTCGCCAACCGGGTGCTGCCCCGGCACTCGTCCGACCCCTGGTTCGCCGGGCTCGCCGCCCAGCAGGAGAAGTGCCTGGACCACTGGCACCAGGAGTGGGCACCCGGCACGCCCGTGCACCAGGCCGCCCACCTCGGCCGCGACCCGCGCGGCCTCCGCGAACTCGCCCTGGACGGCGTCCCGGCGCCCGACGCGCGGGAGCCGGGGCACGCCGCTCCCCCCTGGTGGACCGAGGACGGCGGCGACGGCGTCCTGGTCTGGTGCCTGCCCCTGCCCGGCGCCGTCAAGGAGGACCTCCGGCTCGTCCGGCGTGGCCAGGAACTGCTCATCGGCGCAGGCCCCTTCCACCGCATCGTGCCCCTGGAGGCCGCGCTGCGCCGCTGCACCGTCTCAGGTGCCGCCCTGGCCGACGGCGTCCTGCGTGTCCGGTTCACACCCGACCCGGCGCTCTGGCCGCGGTCACGATGAACGGGGTGCCCCCGTTCGGGTAACGTCGGTGGTACGTGGCCCGCACGGTCACGCAGGCAACCGCGTCGCAGGAGTCCGCCATGAGTGAAGCCACCGATCGTCCGGCCGACGACGACGCGTGGGCGGAGGCCTGCGCCGAGGACCTGGAGGCCGAGAAGGCCCGCCGGCGGGCCCGTTACGGGCCGCAGGCCGGCTCCGCCGCCGAGGAACTGCGCAAACTGATGGACGCGGTGGCCGACAAGGTCTCCTCGCTCGGGTCGCCGCTGCTCGGCATGGCCGCCCAGGGCACCGTCCAGCAGGTGATCCGCCAGGCCAGGTCCGCGGTCGAGCCCGTCATCGAGCGCAACCCGGACCTCTTCGACCACCTCGCCGCCGCGGGCAGCGAACTGCTGGCCGCCTACCGCTCCGCCGTCGAGGGCCAGGAAGCGCGCTGGACCAGGGGCACCGAGGGCGCCGGAGGTGCCGAGGCGGCGCCCGGCCCGGCGAAGAGGGCCGCGGACGACCCCTCGGACCCGCGCGACGAGGGCCCCGGCGGCAGCGAACACATCGACCTGGACTGACCCGGGCAGGGAAGTGCCCGCCCCCGGCTCGGGTACGGTTGGCCGTAGCGGGGCTCGACCGAAACTGAGGGATTCATGGGACTCACCATCGGCGTCGATATCGGCGGCACGAAGATCGCGGCTGGAGTGGTCGACGAAGAGGGCCGGATCCTCTCGACGTTCAAGGTATCGACTCCGCCGACGGCCGAGGGCATCGTCGACGCGATCTGCGCGGCCGTGGCCGGAGCGAGCGAGGGACACGACGTGGAGGCCGTCGGCATCGGTGCCGCCGGTTACGTCGACGACAAGCGCGCCACCGTGCTGTTCGCCCCGAACATCAACTGGCGGCACGAACCGCTCAAGGACAAGGTCGAACAGCGCGTCGGCCTGCCGGTGGTCGTCGAGAACGACGCCAACGCGGCCGCCTGGGGCGAGTACCGCTTCGGTGCCGGCCAGGGCCACGACGACGTCATCTGCATCACGCTCGGCACCGGCCTGGGCGGCGGCATCATCATGGGCAACAAGCTGCGCCGGGGCCGCTTCGGCGTCGCGGCCGAGTTCGGGCACATCCGGGTCGTCCCGGACGGGCTGCTCTGCGGTTGCGGCAGCCAGGGCTGCTGGGAGCAGTACGCCTCCGGGCGCGCGCTCGTCCGGTACGCCAAGCAGCGCGCCAACGCCACCCCGGAGAACGCCCCGATCCTGCTGGCGCTCGGTGACGGCACGGTGGAGGGCATCGAGGGCAAGCACATCAGCGAGGCCGCCCGGCAGGGCTGCCCGGTGGCCGTCGACTCGTTCCGCGAGCTGGCCCGCTGGGCCGGGGCCGGGCTCGCCGACCTCGCCTCGCTCTTCGACCCGTCGGCGTTCATCGTCGGCGGCGGCGTCTCGGACGAGGGCGAGCTTGTCCTGGACCCGATCCGCAAGTCGTTCCGCCGCTGGCTGATCGGCGGCGAGTGGCGCCCGCACGCGCAGGTCCTCGCGGCCCAACTGGGAGGCAAGGCCGGTCTCGTCGGCGCTGCCGACCTGGCCCGCCAGGGCTGACACCGCCCACGGCACGTCCGACGCCCGTCGCGCCCCCCGGGGAGCGGCGGGCGTCCGTCGTATCGTGCGGTGCATGGTCACGACGCCGATGCCTCTGCCCGACTCCCGTACCGAGGAAGACGGTTCGGCCGTCATCCGGGTGCTCAGCTACAACGTCCGCTCGCTGCGTGACGACACGCAGGCGCTGGCCCGCGTCATCCGCGCCTGCGCGCCCGATCTGGTGTGCGTGCAGGAGGCCCCGCGCTTCTTCCGCTGGCGCAAGGCGGCGGCCCGGCTCGCCGCCATGACCGACCTGGTGATCCTCGGCGGCGGTGCCACGGCCGCCGGGCCGCTGCTGCTCTGCTCGCTGCGCGCCACGGTGGAGCGCACCGAGGACGTCCTGCTGCCGCTCACCCCGGGGTTGCACCGCAGGGGACTGGCCACCGCCGTCGTCCGGATCGCCGGCACCCGTCTCGGGGTGCTGAGCTGTCATCTGAGCCTGCAACGCGAGGAACGGGAGGCCCAGGCGGGCATGCTGCTGGACCGCCTCGACACGATGGGCGTCCCGCACACCGTCGTGGCCGGCGACCTCAACGACGTACCGCAGGGGCGGGCGTTCCGTCGTCTGGCCGGACGGCTCCAGGACTGCTGGGCCGTACGCCCGTGGGGCGGCGAGCACACCTTCCCACCCGGCTCCCCGCACAAGCGCATCGACGCGGTGTTCGCGACCGGCGGCATCGAGGTGCTCGGCTGCGGGGTCCCCACGGGCCTGCCCGGCATCACCGACGCGGACCTGCGCGCGGCCAGTGACCACCTGCCCGTGCTGGCCGCGCTCAGGGTGCCCGCGGGCGAGTGAGAGGCCGGGCCCTCACCGCCCGGGCGCGGTGAGAGGCCGGGCGGTGGGGGCGGGGGCGTCAGACCACGGCGCCGCGGCCCGGGTCGTCGCTCTCCTCGTCGTCGTCGGGCATGCGGGCCACCAGGGTGGCGAAACCGCCCAGGAAGCCGCCGATGCAGAGCGTGGTGAGCCACCACGTCATCTCCCACTGCAGCAGCACCGCGACGAGCATCAGCACCGGGCCGCCGACGACCGCGAGCCAGGCGAACTTCGCCGTCACGTCGGCCTCCGGGAGCGGTGGCGGCTCCGGGGGCACGAAGTGCCCCTCGCCGCCGTCGTCCGCATCGCCGTCACCCGGCTCCGCCACCTCGTAGTGGGGGGGGGGGGCCGGGCCCGGGGCGCTCGTCCGTGTCCGGGCGGCGTCCGCGTTCAGGCGGGGGCGCCCCGCTCCCACCGGTAGAACTGCTGGGCCATCGCGTCCTTCGGACCGCGCCAGGTCTGCGGGTCGTAAGGGCTCACGAAGGCGGTCAGCCGGTCGCTGACGGCCTTGAACTCCGGGTGCTCGGTCACCTTGGCGATCTCCGGCCCCGGGGGTCGGTCCGACTCGATCAGGTGCAGGTACACGTCGCCGAACTGGAAGAGCGTGCGCCTGTTGACCCCGACGAGGTGCGGCAGTTCGGTGTTGTCGGAGTGCGCGAACACGTCGGCGATGTCCGGTGCGGACCCGGGTGCCATCCGCGCGACGATCAGTGCGTGATGCATCTGGCTGCCTTTCGGGGCATCAGTTGGCCGGGACGGAGGCGGAGCGGCGCTCCCGGTCGCGCTGCTCGATCTTGTCGCGGATGAGTTCCAGCTGGACGCGCGAGTTGCGGTTGATGTTCTCGGTCATCCACGCGTCGTCGACCGGCGCGTCCGGCCGCATCGCGAAGTCCTGCTTCCAGTGCATCCGGGTGCCGCCCGGGACCTCCGAGTACTCCCACCGGATGTCCATGTGCTGGAAGGGACCCGGTTCGACACGCCGTGCCCGGACGCTGCGCCCCGCACGGTCGGTGGTGCGCTCCGACACCCAGCTCCAGACCTTGCCGTTGTCGTCGGGGTGCATGGTGAGCCGGAAGGTCGTCGTCTCGCCCTTCCTCTCGATCACCTCGACGGCCGCGTACTCGCTGAACAGCTGCGGCCAGTTCTCGAGATCGTTCGTCATGTCCCAGACGAGGTCCAGGGGTGCGGCGATGGTGATCTCGTTCTCGGTGTGTCCCGGCATGTCAGACTCCTGTCACGAGGTTGCTGTTCACGAGGTCGAGGAACTCGCCGGGCGTCCTGCACCGGTCCGCGTCCGCCGGGAGCGGCCGGCCGTAGCGGTTCTCCAGCGCGGCGACGATGCCGAGCAGGCCGAGTGAGTCCAGGCCGTACTCGTCGAAGGCCGAGCCGGGCCGGCTCTCCATCTCCGACGGGTCGACGGTGAGCCCTGCGCCGTTCTTCATGAGCACGGCCAGTTCCGCGTACGTCAGTCGATCGGTCATGTGGGAAGTGCTCCTTGTCATCCGGTGGTGTCGGTGGGGTACCGCAGGACCAGCGCCGAGTTGGACCCCATGAGTCCCCGGCTCAGCACCAGCGCCGTCCGCAGTTCGGCGGGGCGCGCGCGACCGGTGACCACGTCGAGGTCGTGGCACACGTCGAAGACGTTCGGCGTCGGAGGGATCAGGCCGTGTTCCATGGCCAGTACGGCGGCGGACGTGTCCAGCACGGGCGCGCCGCAGTAGGCGCGGCCGGTGCCCGTCTTGGGCGCCGTCACCGGGACGCGCCGTCCGTGCGGGCCGAGGGCGTCCGCGATGGCCAGGGCCTCGGCCCGGTCCGCGGACGGTACGCCGAGCGCGTCCGCGAAGACGACGTCGATCTCCTCGGGTGCGCAGCCGGCCTCCCGCAGCGCTCCCTCGACGGCCCGTGCCAGTCCTTCCCGGGACTGCTCCCACCGGCCCGGGCCGGTGAAGGTGGCCGCGTGTCCGGCCAGTTCGGCACGGATCCGCGCGCCCCGGTCGCGGGCTGACGCCTCCTCCTCGACCACCAGCATGGCGCCCCCCTCCGCAGGGGCGAATCCGCAGGCGTCCGCGGTGAAGGGCCGGTAGGCGCGTGCGGGGTCCTCGCAGGTGCTCAGGTCCTCGTATCCGAGCTGGCAGACCACGGAGTACGGGGCGAGCGGTGCTTCGGCCGCGCCGACGACGACGGCTCCGGTGCCGCGCCGGATGGAACGCGCGGCGTGCATGAGCGCGTCGAGGCCGCCGGCCTCGTCGCTGGCCACCACGGCGCACGGCCCCTTGAAGCCGCCGCGGATGGAGATCTGGCCGGTGCTGGCCGCGTAGAACCAGGCGATGGACTGGTAGGGGCCGACATAACGGGAGCCCTGCCCCCACAGCCGCTGCAGCTCGCGCTGTCCGAACTCCCCGCCGCCGGACCCGGCGGCGGTGACGACGCCCACGCTGAACGGCGCGTCCTGGTAGTCGGCGCGGCCGAGCCGGGCGTCGTCCAGGGCGAGATCGGCCGCGGCCATCGCGAAGTGGGTGAAGCGGTCGGTCTGCACGAGGAACCGCTCCTCGATGAGGGCGACCGGGTCGAATTCGCGGACCTCGCCCGCGACCCGCAGCGGAAGGTTCTCGCAGCCCTCCCGGGTGACCAGGTCGAGGACGCTGACGCCCTCCTGCGTCTGCTTCCAGAAGGCACCGGCGCCCGTCCCGTTGGGGGCGACGACACCGATGCCCGTGATGACGGATCGCCGCTGTGTCCGGTTGTTCATGGGGTCCTCCCGCCCGACCGGGTCAGCGCCACGGCTGACTGGAACCCGCCGAAGCCACTGCCGACCGAGAGCACACTGCGCAGCTTCAGGGGCCGGGCGGTGCGCGGTACGTAGTCGAGGTCGCACTCGGGGTCCGCGGTCTCGTAGTTCGCCGTCGGAGGCACCGTCTGGTGTTCGAGGGCGAGGACGCACGCGGCGATCTCGATGGCGCCGATGGCTCCGAGCGAGTGCCCGACCATGGACTTGATCGAGCTCATCGGCACCTTGTAGGCGTGGGCGCCGAGGGCGCGCTTCACGGCCGCCGTCTCGTGGCGGTCGTTCTGCTTGGTGCCGGAGCCGTGCGCGTTGACGTAGTCGACCTGTGAGCCGTCGATCCGGGCGTGGGCGAGGGCGGAGTTGATGGCCTCGGCCATCTCGATTCCTTCGCAGGTGAGCCCGGTCATGTGGTAGGCGTTGCCGAAGGTGGCGTAGCCGGATATCTCGCAGTACACCGTCGCGCCGCGGGCCCGGGCGTGCTCCAGCTCCTCCAGCACGAGCACGGCTCCGCCCTCGCCCATGACGAACCCGTCCCGGCGGGCGTCGAACGGCCGGGAGGCGTGCTCCGGGTCGTCGTTGTTCGCCGAGGTCGCCTTGATCGCGTCGAAGCACGCCACCGTGATGGGGGTGATCGGTGTGTCGGACGCGCCGGCGACGCACACGTCGACGCGGCCCTCCTCGATGGAGTGGAAGGCGTACCCGATCGCGTCGAGGCCGGAGGTGCAGCCGGTCGACACGGTCTGGACGGGCCCGTGCGCACCGACCTCCTCGGCCACGGCGGAGGCCAGGGTGCTGGGTGCGAACGCCCGCTCGAGGTGGGGGCCCGCGGGGCGGTGGTCGACGTCCCAGCGCGCGCCGCCGCCGCTGACGGCGACGTAGTCGTGCTCGAGGCGTGTGGTGCCGCCGACCGCCGTGCCGAGGGACACCCCGATGCGCCAGGGGTCCACCTTCTCGGTGTCGAGCCCGGCGTCGGATAGGGCCTCTCTGGCCGCTACCAGCGCGAACTGGATGTACCGGTCGGAGCGTGCGATGAGCTCCTCGTCCAGGCCGTGCGCCACGGGGTCGAAGTCGCACTCGGCGGCGATGCGCGAGCGGAACGCCGCCGGGTCGAAGAGGGTGATGCCCCGGGTCGCGGTGCGGCCGTTGGAGAGCAGGTCCCAGAAGGCCGGGACCCCGATGCCACCGGGGGCGACGACGCCGACCCCGGTGACCGCCACGCGTCGGGTCATGACGCCGCCCCCGTTCGTTCCGGCGGCGCTCCGCGCTCGGCCACGTCCGTGATCTCGGTGTCCACGTGCCCGAGTTCGGGCCTGGGGGCGAGCGGACCGAGGTGGAAGACCATCCGCGCCTCGACGTCGCCCACGTTGCGGAAGCGGTGGCGTACGTGCGGAGGGATCAGCAGGCCCTGGTCGGGCCGCATCGGGTGGGCTTCGCCGTCCAGGTCGACCTCCAGGAGTCCGTCCACGACGTAGACGAACTCCTCGGAGTACGGGTGGTAGTGCTCACCGATGCGCTCACCGGGGCCGACGATGGCCAGTCCCATGAAGCCGCTGGTGGCACCCACAGCCGTAGGTGTGAGCATGGCGCGCAGGTCGCCTCCGCGCCTGCGGTTGGGCTGAGTCTCGCTGAGGTCCACGATGCGAGGCCGGTGCGTGGTCATGACTGCTCTCCTCGAGGCGGGTCGTGCGGTGTGACGGCAGCACGGGCGGACCCCTGGTGCCGGTGGCGTGGTTCAGGCCTCGGTGGCCTGTCGATCGGTGATCAGCTTCATCTCGGCCTGGGCGAGGAAGCGCGCGGCCTCCTGGTCGTCGGTGGGCAGGCCGTTGGCGCCGCCGTCGAGGAGGCGTCCGAGCATGGCCGCCTTGCGGGGGCCGCCGATGCCGAGCGCCAGCGCGGGCTGCGCGCCCAGCGGGCCGCTCATCTCGAGGAGCCGGACCACGACGTCGTCGCGCTGGAAGATGGTGCTGCTGGCGACGGGGCTCCCGGCGTCGTCCGCGGTCTCCTCGTCCTGGCCGGCGAGCAGCCGGGCGAGCGCCATGCCGCAGCCTTCCTTCGCCTGGTAGAAGAGCGCGTGGCGCTGTACGTCGCCCGGGGCGTGGCGGCCGGCCGTCACGTGGTGCACGGTCGGCAGCGCCGCACGGGTGAAGAACATCCGTGCCGAGTCGGGGTCGCTGAGGTCCCGGTCCTGCTCCAGGTACGGGTTGAGCGCCTCCTCCACGGCCCTGACCTCGGGCTGGCGGGAGACGTGGCGCAGCGCGGCCAGCAGGTCGCCCTCCACCTCGACCGCACGCACGACGCGGTTGCCGTGCATGAAGAGGGACGTGCGGCGCAGCCGGGTGTTCTCGTCGACCCGCGCCTGGGGTGACTCGTAGTCCGCGAGGATCTTCGCGACGATGTCCTCGGTGCCGGGCTTGACGGTGAAGGTGAGCGCGTGCCGTACCACTCCGTCGCCGATGCGGGGCGCGGGCTGGAGCCCGCTCTCGACCGGGGCCACGCCGTCGGTCTTCGCCGTCTCGCGCAGGACGCTGAACCGCAGGGAGCGGGTGTCGCGGACGCAGCTGTGCAGGGGCTGGACCGTGGCGACGTGCTCCTCGCTGTTCACCCAGGCGAGGAAGGGCGGCGCGCTCTCCCACTCACTGGTGATGAGCCACTGCGAGGGGTTCTCGATGGACTGGCACAGCTGGTCGCTGATGTGGCCGGGGATGGACGCCACCTGGTTGCGCATGTGCTCGTAGGCCTCGAGGAACTGCTTCTGGGCGCCGTCGTGCAGGTCCAGCAGCAGGACGACCCGGAGCCTTGAACCGTCGAAGGCGGACTGCGATACCCGTTCCGATATGGTTGCCATCTTTGTCTCCTTCGAGACGGCGCGGTGGCCACGTCGAGTGGCCTCTCGTCATCCGTCGGCTGTCGGGGAACCGGAGCGGCCTCCCCCGCAGACGCGTGTGGTCACCCCGCATCGCGAGCATCGCTCCCGCGACTGATCGTGGAACGCCGGTACGGGACGCGCGAGATTTATGCACCGTTCAGGTGAGGCGGTGACCGAAGCCCTCGTACCAGGGCATGGACACTGCATCCGTCGCGCGTCCGAGCTGGAGCAACTGATGAACGAGAACGTCGACCACCGCGTACCGGTCCTCATCGTGGGCGGCTCCCTGGTGGGCCTGTCCGCCTCCCTCTTCCTGAGCCGGCTCGGCGTCCGCCACCTGCTGGTCGAGAAACACGCAAGCACCTCGACGCACCCGCGCGGCCGCGGCAACAACGTCCGCACGATGGAGCTGTTCCGCGCCGCGGGCGCCGAACAGCCGATCCGGGACGCCGCGTCGGTACTAGCGGACAACCACGGCATCCTGCAGGCCCGTTCGCTGACCGGGGACGACCAGGAGTGGCTGTTCAAGGAGATCGACCCGGGCGGCGGCCTCGCCCGGTTCAGCCCGAGCGGCTGGTGCCTGTGCAGCCAGAACGACCTGGAGCCCGTCCTGGTCACCCAGGCCAGGTCCCAGGGCAGCGATCTGCGCTTCTCCGCCGAGATGCTCAGTTTCGAGCAGGACGCGCACGGTGTGACGGCCGTGGTGAAGGACCGTGGGACCGGCGAGCACACCACGGTGCGGGCGGACTACCTCGTCGCGGCCGACGGGCCGCGCAGCCCGATCCGCGAGCAGTTGGGGATCGACCGGAC
The DNA here is from genome assembly GCF_040629645.1 of Streptomyces sp. NPDC005899. NCBI lineage: Bacteria > Bacillati > Actinomycetota > Actinomycetes > Kitasatosporales > Streptomycetaceae > Streptomyces > Streptomyces sp. NPDC005899. The sequence goes on from NZ_JBEXWB010000121.1 coordinate 15,450, forward strand.
GGGCGCGGGCGACCTGTTCCACAACGTGAGCGTCACCTTCCGGTCGCGGCAGCTCGCCGACGTGGTCGGCGACCGGCGGTTCATCGTCTGCTACCTGACCGGCCCCGCGGCGGACGGGGCGCTGCTGCCGGTGGACAACGTCGAGCAGTGGGTCTTCCACGCGCCGTGGCAGCCCGAGCGCGGCGAGACGCTGGAGGACTTCACCGACGAACGCTGCCGGGAGCACATCCGCCGCGCGGTCGGTGCCCCCGGCCTCGACGTCGAGATCACGGGCAAGGCGCCGTGGCACGCCGCCGAGCGGGTCGCGGAGCGTTACGGGTCCGGCCGGGTCTTCCTGGCGGGCGACTCGGCCCACGAGATGTCCCCGACCGGCGCGTTCGGCTCCAACACCGGTATCCAGGACGCGCACAACCTCGCCTGGAAGCTGGCCGCGGTGATCGAGGGCGCGGCCGGGCCGGCGCTGCTGGAGACGTACGAGGCCGAGCGGCTGCCGGTGGCGAAGGCGACGAGCGAGCGGGCGTCGGCCCGGTCGGCGGAGCACAGCCACCCGGGTTACGCCGGATCCCCCGGTCCCGGCGGGGGACCCAAGAACGGCATGCTCTCGATCGCCCTCGGGTACCGGTACGTCCGGGGCGCCGTCCTCGGCGTGGATCCGGACCTGCCGGTGGTTCCCGACCGCATGGCCCTGTCGGGTGATCCCGGCACCCGGGCGCCCCACATGTGGCTCCGCCGGGAGGGCGCCCGCCTCTCGACCCTGGACCTCTACGAGCGGTCGTTCGTCCTGCTGCACGACGCTCTTCACCCGGAGTGGGGTGCCGCGGCCCAGCAGGCGGCGAAGCGCCTGACGGTACGTCTGGACGCCTACGGCGTCGGGGCGGGGCCGGAAGCGGATCTCGCACCCGAGGACGGGGCCGACTGGGCCGCGTCCCACGGCACGGATGCCGGGGGAGCCGTCCTCGTGCGCCCCGACGGATTCGTGGCCTGGCGCTCCACGGGTGCGGTGGCGGATCCGGCCGCGGCACTCGACGAGGCCCTGACGGCCCTCCTCCACCGGGGCTGACGGCGGACGTGCACCGGCCGGTGTGCGCCCGGCCCACGGCCCGGAGCAACCGCCGTCCGGGTGGCGGTGCGCTGCCGCCCCACGGAACGGATGCGAAGGACCGGCGGGCCGGTCCTTCGCATCCGTGCTGTGGGGGCACCGGACCCGCGGGCACCTCGCGTGGGCGGGCGGCC
>NZ_JBEXWB010000122.1:0-16576 GCF_040629645.1 Streptomyces sp. NPDC005899
GCCTGCCGCCGCGCCTCGCGGCAGGCGTCCGGGCGGCGGCTCCTGCCCGCCGCCCACGGCCGGTGAGCGTGGCGCGGGCCGTCCGTCCGCACGCAGGACCGGCGGCAGGGACGGATGCCCGGCCGCTCGCCCCCACGCGGTTCAGCCGGTGGAGGCGGGACCGGGCGGCAGGTGGACGGTCATGATCAGGTGGCAGGTCTCGGTGCCGGTCCCGCGGTAGGTGTGGGGCGCGTCGCCGTCGAAGGTGGCGGTCTCTCCTGCCTCGACGGGGTGCTCGGTCCCGTCGACGACGAGGATCATCCGGCCGGCCGTGACGCTGACGGTTTCCACGACCCCGGCCTGGTGGGGGTGGCTCGGGTAGGCATCGTCCGGCCGGAGTCGCCAGCGCCAGACCTCGGTGGGAGCCGGGCCGGAGGTCGTCAGCATGAGCCGGGCCTCACTGCCGTGTTCGCCGGTCCACAGCGGCGTCACCGAGTCGGCGGCCACGACGCGGACGCGCCCCTCCGTCCGTCCCTCCATGAGGGCCGACACGGATACTCCCAGGGTGTCGGCCAGCCGGACCAGCGTCGCGAAGTTCGGATTTCCCTGCGCCCGCTCCAGGGCGACGAGTGCGCCCTTGCTCACCTTGGCGCGCCTGCCGAGCTCGTCCAGGGACAGCCCGGCCCGGGTACGGGCCGACCTGACGTTGTGGGCCAGCGTCCGCAGGGCTGCGTCCGTCTCGGCCATCCGATCTCCATCCTGAGCACGTGGACCACTGGAATGCACCAGACGGTCGTTTGGTTGACATGAGGCGGTCGCTTCGTTGTACGGTTCAGTCGTTCCGATGAATAGTAAGGGATCTGCCGTGATTGCTCTGCTGCTGGCCCTGGGCAGCTCGCTCGCCTACGGGTGCGCCGACTTCCTCGGCGGACTCGGTGCCCGAAAGGCGCACGTGCTGCGCACCGTCATGATCGCGGCCCCGGCCTCGCTCGCCGTCGAGCTGATGCTGTGGCCCGTGCTCGGAGCGTCGTTCGGCGCCGGCTCCCTCGGCTGGGGCGCCGCCTCCGGAGTCGCTTCGGCCGCCGCGTTCGCGCTGCTGTACCGCACCCTGGCGATCGGGCCGATGAACGTACTCTCGCCGGTGACCGCCCTGGTGTCGGCCGTGCTCCCCGTGGGGGTGGGACTGCTGCAGGGAGAACACCTCGGCGCGGCCGGACTGGTGGGCCTGCCGCTCGCGCTCGCGGCGGTGGTGATGGTCAGCGCCGGCCGCGGCGCCGGGTCTGCGCGGCCCTCCCGTACGGCGCTGCTGATGGCGCTCGGAGCCGGCGCCGCCATCGCCCTCCAACTGGTCTTCCTCAACCAGACGCCCTCGGACAGCGGGGTGGCGCCCCTGATCGTGGGCCGGGCCGTCTCATCCGCCGTCACCCTCGCCGCGGCGGGGCTGATGATCCGGAGGCTGGGTTCCGAGCGGCCCGCCTACGCCGTGTCCGCGGCGGCGGGCGTGCTGGACTCGGTGGCGAACCTGCTGTTCCTGGTCGCCGCACGCAGCGGGGACCTCGCCGTCGTCGCCGTGATCACCGCCCTCTACCCGGCGGGCACGGTTCTGCTCGCACGCGCCGTACTCGCGGAACGCGTACACCGCGGTCAACTGGCCGGGCTCGGTACCGCCGCCGTCGCCGTCAGCCTTCTCGCCCTCGCCTGAACCGTGGGGCGGCTCGCCGGATCGCGGCCGTGCGACGACCGCCTCCGGCCTCCGCGGAGTGCCTCCCGTGGACCGCGGGCAGCCCTACGGCCCCACAGGGAGGCCGACCGGCCCTTCGACGTACGGGGGGAGCCTCGTCGAGAACCACCGGGAGGACCGGAACAGCCCGAACCACCGCGCGCCTCCCGGACGGACACGAACGGGGCCGCGACGGCCCGCCTGCTCCAGGGCACCGCCCGGCGGCAGCGCCACTGCCCCGACACCTGTTCCGCCGCTCGCACAGCCCCCCGCGCACGGCCGAGCCCGCCCCGTCACCCACCCACACCCACAAGCACGGAGACGACCATGACCACTTTCCGCATCGCCCCACCTGTCGCGGAAGCCTTTCCCGACACCCTCATCGCCGTGGTCACCGCGACCGGCCTGCGCGGCCACGAGGCCTGGCCCGCCACCGCCGTCGCCCTCCAGGAGCTGGAGGAACAGCTCGCCGAAGGCACCTGGCGGCCCGCCGACGAGTCCGATCCGCGGATCGAGGCCTGGCACACCGCCTACCGCTCCTTCGGGACCAACCCCCGTCGCATCCGCCCCAGCGTCGACGCCCTCGGCCGCCGGCTGGCGAAGAAGGGCAGCCTGCCGCGCATCAACCCGCCCGTCGATTCGTACAACGCCGTCTCCGTACGCCACGGCCTTCCCGCGGGCGCCTTCGACCTGGACCGCGTCACCGGAGCGGTCGACATCCGGTACGCAGACGGCACCGAGGAGTTCACCCCGCTCGGCGAGCCCGGCAGCGTGGAGCACCCCGAGCCGGGGGAGATCGTCTACGCGGACACCACCGGAGTCCTGACCCGCCACTGGAACCACCGCGACGCCCACCGCACGCGCGTCACCGAGGACTCCGCACACGTCGCCTTCGTCCTGGAGACACTCCACGCCACCCGTGACGGCGACCGTCTGCGCACCGCGGCCGTCGAGCTGCGGGAGCTGCTGCGCCCGCATGCCGCACGGACCGAAGCGCACCACCTCGGCCGAGGCCGGCCCGAGGTCACCGTCTGAGGGCGGGCCGAGCAGGGGTGCCGGGCGGCCTGCGCGCTCCGGCAGCCCGGGTGCCGTCACGGACTCCGGATCACCCGGCCTCGGCGACCTCGCCGTCGAGGGAGACGCCGAGCCGGCCGGCCAGGGTGGTGAGCGCGGCCCCCAAGGGCAGCGTGACGCGGGCGAGAGCGTGCCGATCGCCCCGGGTCGGATCCCGGTTGATGATCAGGACCGGTTTCCCGGCCTCCGCCGCCTGGCGGACGAACCGGAGACCCGACATCACCGTCAAGGAGGACCCCAGGACGAGCAGGGAGGTCGCCTCGCGGACCAGCTGCCGGCAGTGCTCGACCCGCAGGTGGGGCACGGCTTCGCCGAAGAACACCACATCGGGTTTGAGGATGCCGCCGCAGACGGTGCAGGGCAGCACGCGGAAGTCGCCCACCTGCTCGTCGGTGAGGTCCGCGTCGCCGTCGGGGTTGATGGCGGCGGCCACCGGGTCGAAGCCCGCGTTGGCCTTCGCCAGGCGCTCGGCGAGTGCGGAGCGGGGACTGCGGGCGCCGCAGGACAGGCAGACCACCCGGCCGAGACTCCCGTGGAGTTCCACGACATCCTCGCTGCCGGCGGCCTGGTGCAAGCCGTCGACGTTCTGGGTGATCACCCCGCCGAGTGCGCCGTGACGCCCCAGTGCGGCCAGGGCCCGGTGGCCGGCGTTGGGCCGGGCACGGCCGAACGTGCGCCAGCCGAGATGACTGCGGGCCCAGTACCGGCGCCGGGCCTGGAGACCGGCGGTGAAGTCCTGATACGTCATCGGGGTGTGACGGCTCAGGCTTCCGCCCTCGCCCCGGTAGTCGGGGATGCCCGACTCCGTGGAGATGCCCGCCCCACTGAGCACCAGTACGCCGCCGGTGCTCAGGGCGTCGGCGACCGGACGCAGGTCCGTGGTGCCCGGCGACAGGTCGCCGGTAGGGGTCCAGCTCAGGGTTGGGCGCATGCGCATGCCCCCAGGGTACGGAAGGCACCGCCCCGAGCGGTCTGACCGCCGGCACACCGTGCGCGGTGCTCACCGTGCGGCCTGCCTGCCTCGCCCTCCGGAACCCGGGTGCCCCCTGCGCGGCATGCGCGAGGAAGTTGCTGCGCACGTCCGTCCGGCACGGCAGGCGGGCAGGAGCCGCATGGGGAAGACCGGCGCCACCCGTCCCCGACCGTGACGACCGGGCGTGTGCGCGCCCTGCCCCGGCCGCTTCGGTGACGTGGGCTTCGCCCGAGCCCACAGGACGGGCCGGGGCGGGCTGCGTGGGACGATCACCCATGCCGAAACGGCCGACACGCACCCCTGGTGGGGGCCAGGCCCACCACCCCGGCGGGGCGGGCCGGGCCCCGGCCCGGACAGGAGAGCACCGACCGGCTTCTCAGTCTGACCAGGCACCGGCTCCGCATCACGGCGGACGCCTACGCGCAGTACCGCGCCGAACCTTCCCCGCGTACCGCCGCCGCGGGGGACCCTGACTGGCTCGCCGCCCTTGACTACGGTGTCCGCCTGCTGGTCGGGCGCCTACTGGCTGCCGCGGACCGGCGAGCTGCGGGGCGTCCCGGACGCGGCCCTGTGCTGGGTGAGCCAGGCCGTGGACGGTGGAGGTCGCCGTCTCGTGGGTGGCGGAACTTCCGGCGGCCGGGGTGTGCGTCCCGCTGACGCCACTCCCGTCGGGCGTGGCGGCGGCGGTCCCGTCGCCACTGCTACCGGTGTTGGTCGATGTGGAGGTCTGGCTCGACGCGCTCGTCGCTGATCTGGAGGGCGGGCACCGGGCATCGACCGGACGCCGCGCACACCACGGGCCCACGGGTAGAACTTCCCGGCCGTTCCGGGGGCGGCCCCGCCCCATCCGGGCGTGGCGGCCGAACGGTCCTTCGAGGCGCCGTGTGCCCTGGAGCGCGGCCGCGCGGCGGACCTGCCCTGGGCCGAAACGGGCGACTGCGGAGACGATCGAGTGAATATCACAGACACGCCGCAGAAATGGCTCGAACCCGGCTAAAGACTCCCAGTCAGTGAACGCACCTTCGCTCAGATGGCGGGCGATCCGTACTGGAAGGCTGACAGTGGGAACGCTGGACAAGCTGGAACAGCGCTTCGAGGCGTGGGTCAACGGAGCCTTCGCGAAAGCATTCAAGTCCGCGGTGCAGCCGCTGGAGTTCGTCGGGGCCCTGCGGCGCGAGTGCGACGTCAACGCCAGGATCTGGAGCCAGAACCGCACGGTCGTGCCCAACTGCTTCGTCATCGAACTCAACCCGGACGACCACGCGTTGCACAGTACGTGTCTGCTCATGCTCGGCGAAGAGCTGGTCCAGACGCTGCGCGAGTACACGGAATCCCAGAACTACTGCTTCGTGGGCCCGCTGAAGGTCCAGTTGCAGTGCGCGGACGATCTCGCGACCGGGCGGTACAGGGTCAGGAGCCGGATCGAGATCCCGCCGGACGTCCTGCAGGCTATGGAGACCGCCGACCGCCGTGCCCTGATCGCGCGCGAGTGGGGCGGTCACGGTCAGGCGGCCTCCCGGAACCAGACGCCGTCCTCCCGGAGCGGGGGCAGGCAGGTACTCAACGTCCAGCAGCTCATGGAGCACGAACTGTCGGTCGACGCCAACGGCATGCTGGTCCGGAGCGACGCTCGTACGCTCATCGCGCCGTCGGACCTCCGGAGCACGCAGCCGCCCCGGCCGAAGGGAGCCGACGCTCCCGAACTGCTGCCGTCCGGGCAGGGACCACCGAGTCACCCGCACAGGCGCCCGGCCCCGTCCGACGACCGCGCAGCGGTGGGCGCCGACCGGCCGAGCGGCGCACTGTCCGAAGCAAGGCAGTGCCTGACGGCCGACGAGCCTCGAGCGACCGTATCCGCTGTCCAGGACCGCTCCAGCGAAGACCCGAGCCACCATCCACGTGCACACGGTAGAACGACGGCGGAAGCATCCCGCCGCCGACGCGCCGACGCTGTCCCCACCAACTCCCCAAGATCATCGAAAGGACTGAACAGTATGACTAATGGCAGTGCATTCGGCGTCAACCACCCTGTGCCCGACGAGGGCCGCGACGGTGCGGACGCACTCCTGGGTCGCGCGACGCCGGACCGGGACGCCGCTGCCGAGTCCGACGCCGCCGCACCGAGGGACCCGCGGTCGCCTGCCGGAACGTCCGACGGAACGATGTCCCGCGCATACCGGCCGCAGCGTCCGGGCGGTGTGCCGGCGGCCCACGGGGGCGAGACCGCTTCACCGCGCCCGTACCCCGGATGGAGCAGGCAGTCGCGGTTCGTCGACGGCCCTCCGCCCGGCCAGCGGGCGCGAGCTGCCTACCCGCCCCAGACGGGGCATGGCGGCGGCCTCGGACACAGCTCCTCGGTCGAGCTCTCCTCCGACCGCCTCCTGCGCAGCGGGGCCGGCGTGCGCGGCGGTCTCAGGAAGCTGCGCATCGGTGGGAAGAACGCCGAGAAGGTGCGGCAGCAGAAACTGGTCGTGCTCCGCACCCCGGTCATGGACTGCTACAAGATCGCCGTCATCAGCCTGAAAGGCGGGGTCGGCAAGACGACCACCACGACCGCCCTGGGATCGGTGCTGGCGACCGAGCGACAGGACAGGGTCGTGGCCATCGACGCGAACCCCGACGCCGGCACGCTCAGCCGCCGGGTGCGCAGGGAGACGAGCGCGACCATCCGTGACCTGGTGGCGGACATCCCGAACGTGCCCAACTACATGGCGGTACGCCGCTACACCTCCCAGGCTCCGAGCGGGCTGGAGGTCCTCGCCAACGACGTGGACCCCGCCATCTCCACCGCGTTCGACGACGCGGACTACCGCCAGGTCGTGGACTGCCTGGGGCAGCACTACCCGATCATCCTCACGGACTCGGGCACCGGTCTCCTGCACAGCGCGATGGGCGGCGTCCTCGACCTCGCGGATCAGCTGATCGTCGTCGCCACGTCCACTGTGGACGGCGCCGCCAGCGCCAGCACGACCCTGGACTGGCTCAACGCCCACGGCTACGCGGATCTGGTGCAGCGAAGCATCACCGTGGTGTCCGAGGCCCGCAAGACCAGCAAGATGGTCAAGCTGGACCAGGTCGTGGCCCACTTCCGTGCCCGGTGCCGGGGCGTGGTCGTCGTCCCCTTCGACGAACACCTTGCCGCGGGCGCGGAGGTCGACCTGGCCAAGATGAAGCCGCAGACCCGGGAGGCGTACTTCAACCTGGCCACACTCGTGGCCGCGGACTTCCACCGGACCCAGCCGGAGCCCGCGGGCTGGCCCGCTCTTCCCCACTCCGGATACAACTCGGCCAGCGTCTTCTCGGCGCCCGCCTGGGGCTGACCGCCGGCCCGCGCGGCCCACCGGCGGGGGGCGACAGCCATACCGGCCGGGCTCGCCCCAGCTCTCCGGGCGGCCCCAGAGCGCGTATCGCGTGTGCGGCCTGCCGGGCGTCTGCGGCCGGGCACGAGTGAGTCCGCAGGTATCGCGGGCTGCGCCTTGACCGTCACGAAGTGGCCGGTGCACGGTCGTGCCCGCCGGTCAGGCCCGTCCCCGGACGGGCGGCACCGACACGGGGCGCCGGGGTGACCGGCGCCCCGTCCGGCCGGGGGACCCCGCCTACCGCGCCCGCCGCCCCGCTGTTCCCGACGGCGCGACCGTGCGTACCGCCACCATTGCCGTTCAATCCGTGCCGCCGAAAGGCCATGCCGCGACATCGCGGTAACGGAGCGGGCCTGGGCCGCCGAGGGGGGTGCTGGCGACCAGATGCAGACGCTCGGCCCGCCAGGTGCGACCGGTGAAGGCGGACAGTCCCGCGGCGGCCTGGACCGCGCCCGAGACATCACCGCGACGGGCACGGGCGAGAGTCAGGTGAGGGTTCAGCGGCCTGGCGGTGTACGCGACTCCGTGTTCCTCGGCCAGGGCCCGCACCTCCACGGCGAGCAGCCGCAGTCCGTCCAGGTCCCCGTCGATCCCGCTCCACAGCACCCGCTCGTCGAAGTGCCCACCGCCCCGCAGAGCCAGGCGCAGGGACCGGCGACCCGCTGCGAGGGCCGCGAGCGGTGGCCGCAGCAGCGAGACCGCCGACGCCGGAAGCTCCCCGAGGAACGCCAGGGTCACATGCCAGTCCTCGATGCGGTTCCACCGCAGGCCGGGGTACGCCTCATAAGCGGGTCGCAGCGCTCGGGCGAGCTCGTCCTTCGCGTCGTCGGGCGGGGCAAGGGCTATGAAGGCGCGCACGTTCGCGGGCCGGACTCGTTCGTTCACCAGGAATTCGTACACCACCGGCGCCGGCCGCCGTGCCCACGACCGCCCACGGGGTGCACGGGGTGTACGGCGGCCCGAGGCCGCGGGGCGCCCTCCTGCGCGGATCCCCGGGACGGCTGCCGTTCGGGCCTTGCACCGGGAACCCGGGGCGGCAGTGCGTGACCGTCCCACGCCAGGCCGACGGCCGGCCGCACGGGCCACCCGCCGCACCTTCGTCGTGGCGGCGCGGCGCCGCAGTGCCCCTCCGCCGGGCTCTCACACCCCCCACGGCCGCAGCTTCTCCGGATTGCGAACCACCCAGATGCGGGTGACGCGACTGTCGACGACTTCGAACGAGGCCACGGTCATGACCGCGTCGCCACGCCTGGCCACCAGGCCCGGCATGCCGTTGACCGACCGCTCCAGGAGTTCGAGTCCCGGAGCCCTGTCGGCGATGGAGACCATGTACCGGGCGATGCGCGCACCGCCCTCGACCGGGCGCAGGACGGTCCCGACCATGCCGCCGCCGTCGGCGGTCATCACGGCCGCGGGGGCGAGGAGATCGACGAGGGCCGGGATGTCCTTCGTCTCCCAGGCCTCCTTGACCTGCCGCACCACCTCACCCTGCCCCGCCGCCCGCACCGGCGGCCCGGTGACGCGTACCCGCCGCCGCGCGGAGGCCGCGAGCTGCTTGCAGGCCGCGGGGGACCGGCCGAGGATGCCGGCGATCTCGGCGAAGGGGTACCGGAAGACGTCGTGCAGGACGAACGCCACCCGCTCCGCCGGGGTCATCGACTCCAGGACGACGAGGAAGGCCATGGTCACCGACTCGTCCAGGATCATCTGGTCGGCCGGGTCGGCGCCGCGTCCGTGCCCCTGTTCCGCGCGGTCCGGCAGCGGATCCGGCAACCAGGCGCCCACGTAGCGCTCCCGCCGCACCCGCGCCGAGCCGAGCACGTCCAGACATATACGGCCGGTGACAGTCGTCAGCCAGGCACCGGGGGACAGGATCTCGTCCCGCCGGCCGCCCGGCAGCGCGTACCAGCGTGCGTACGCCTCCTGTACAGCGTCCTCGGCCTCGGCCAGCGACCCGAGCAACCGGTAGGCGACGTTCAGGAGTTGCCGCCGCTCACCGGCTGTCCCGCTGACGCTCCCCGGCGTCCCCACGTGCCCGACCGCCCCCTCGCCTTACCTTTCGCAGGCCCGCGTCGTCGGGCTGGTGAGAGCCTATCGATCTACTGCCCCCGGGCGGAAAAGGGGACCTCGGCATGACGACCCAGGCCACGGCACAGCGCCGGCTCACGTTTCTGCAGACGGCGATCGCCCTCCAGACCCTCACCATCTTCCTCCAGGCGGTCTCTGCCGGACTGCTGCTGTCCTCGTCCTACGGGGAGACGCTGCACAGTGTCGGTGCGCGCGTGATGTACGGCGCGTCGATGCTGTACCTGCTGGCCGCGGTTCTGGCGTGGAAGCCGGGAGGCGGCTCGCCCCGGCCGATCCTGCACGCCACCGGCTTCCTCGTCCTCGCCTCCGTCCAGGTCGTGCTCGGCATCGCACACGTACCGTCCGTCCACCTGCCGCTCGGCGTCCTGATGTTCGGACTCAGCGTCCTGGCACTGGCGCGGCGCCGGGAGGCGCGGTGACCGCCGGCAGACCTGCCGGGCGGGGCACCGGCCGTGGCGGCGCCGGGCGCGTCGGGGGTATGGCCCGGATCCGGGTGGAATGAGGGGACGGGGCCCGACCCGGAGTCCTCCAAGGTGCGCCGGGGCACCGTCCTCGGCGTACGCCGCGCTCGGTCCCCCCTCACGGCGCACGGCCGGCCTTCCCGCACAACCGGTGACGATTCGCCACCCCGTGCCGCCACCGGCGTGTCACCCGTACGCGCCGGGTGCATAGGCGGGCGGAATGCCCTTCGGCCAGGTAGATAGGGAGTGTCATCACTCGGCGGTTAGTGGGCACGTGCTATGTGCTCGAACTGCTATTCCATTGCCCGCAGGGGAGTACCCGTATGAGCTTGTCCACCACCGAGCCGTCCACCTTGGTACCTGTCAAAGGCAGAGGAGCGGGCCATGTCGTCATCAGCTGGTTGACCACGACGGACCACAAGAAGATCGGTCACCTGTATCTGATCGCGTCGTTCTTCTTCTTCCTCGTCGGTGGTGTGATGGCGCTGCTGCTGCGGGCGGAGCTGGCTCGCCCGGGGCTGCAGATCCTTTCCTCGGAGCAGTACAACCAGACGTTCACCCTGCACGGCACGATCATGCTGCTGCTCTTCGCGACTCCCACGTTCGCCGGATTCGCCAACGCCATCATGCCGTTGCAGATCGGGGCCCCCGATGTGGCCTTTCCGCGGCTGAATATGCTGTCGTTCTGGCTGTTCCTCTTCGGCGGCCTCATCGTCCTCAGCAGTCTGATGACGACACAGGGCGCGGCGGACTTCGGCTGGACCGCGTACACGCCGCTCAGCGGCGGCGAGCGCACGCCCTATGTCGGGGGCGACATGTGGGTCATGGGCCTGGCGCTGGCCGGATTCGGCACCATTCTCGGCGCGGTCAACTTCATCACGACGATCATCTGCATGCGCGGTCCGGGCATGACGATGTTCCGCATGCCGATCTTCACGTGGAACGTCCTCCTGACGTCCGTGCTGGTCCTGTTCGCGTTCCCCATCCTGGCCGCGGCTCTGCTGGTCCTGGAGGCCGACCGGCGCTTCGGCGCGCAGGTGTTCAACCCCGAGAACGGTGGCGCGCTCCTGTGGCAGCACCTGTTCTGGTTCTTCGGGCATCCCGAGGTCTACATCATCGCCCTCCCGTTCTTCGGCATCGTCACCGAGATCCTTCCGGTCTTCTCCCGTAAGCCGGTGTTCGGATACGTGGGCCTGGTCAGCGCGACCATCGCCATCTCCGGCCTCTCCCTGACCGTGTGGGCCCACCACATGTTCGCGACCGGAGCGGTACTGCTTCCGTTCTTCTCCTTCATGACCTTCCTCATCGCCGTACCGACGGGAGTGAAGTTCTTCAACTGGATCGGCACCATGTGGAAGGGGTCGCTGTCCTTCGAGACACCCATGCTGTGGTCGATCGGGTTTCTCGTGACGTTCCTCTTCGGCGGTCTGACAGGGGTCATCCTGGCCTCGCCCCCCTTGGATTTCCACGTCACCGACAGCTACTTCGTCGTGGCCCACTTCCACTACGTCGTCTTCGGCACGGTCGTCTTCGCGACATTCGCCGGGTTCTACTTCTGGTGGCCCAAGATGACCGGCACCATGCTCGACGAACGCCTCGGCAAGATCCACTTCTGGACACTGTTCGTCGGCTTCCACCTGACCTTCCTCGTGATGCACTGGCTCGGCGCGGAGGGCATGCCCCGCCGTTACGCCGACTACCTGGCGGCCGACGGCTTCACGGCGCTGAACACCCTCTCCTCCATCGGCGCGTTCCTGCTGGGTGCCTCCACGCTTCCCTTCATCTACAACGTGTGGAAGACCGCGCAGACCGGAAAGCGCCTCCAGGTCGACGACCCCTGGGGCTACGGCCGCTCCCTGGAATGGGCCACCTCCTGCCCGCCCCCCCGGCACAATTTCGTCACCCTGCCCAAGGTCCGCTCGGAATCACCGGCATTCGACCTGCACTACCCCGCCATCGCCCAGCTGGAGGAGGCCAGGCACGCCGGCCGGCGGGACGTCATCGAACCCGGAAAGGGCGTCGCGCACCCGCTGGGCAAGGACCGCGACGACAGGTGAGGCTCGCGGCCTCGCGACACCTCGCGCCTGGACGCTGCCGCCGGATTCCACCAGCTCGCACGGTTTCCGGCGGCGGCTTCCCCACGTACAGGCGCTGACGGCGGGCTCGCGTGACGCACGGCTTGTCGCGGCGGGGCCGGTGACGTGATCGGGGCCGGTGGCGGCCGTCCGTGCCCGCCTCGCCCGAACGTGGGACGGACCCGATAATGGGAGTGTTCTGCGTTCAGGCCTTCCGGTGCGCTTCCGGTGCACCATGCGGAGAGGGGAACCCATGGCCACCAGCGCGGTATCTCCACCCCACGGCTCGGCCGGCCGGCACGTGCTGCTTCACGGGTGGCGTGAACAGATCATCAGCGGGCTCATGTTCCTCACCGGCATCGCCCTGTGCGTCGCGCCGTGGGTCGGGGGCGACTATCCGGACTCCGCCAAGGACATCCACCGCAGCGAGGTCGGCATCGCCATCCTCGTCCTCCTGGTCGCGATCACGCGACTGAGCGGTCACATCGGCAGATGGTCGGACTGGATCATCCTGCTGTCCGGCGCGTGGCTGGTCGCCTCGCCATGGCTGCTCCGACTGCAGAACACCGAGGTCTTCGACGGCGCGCACGTCTTCGATGTCGCCGCGGGCACGGTACTGCTCGTCCTGGCCGTCGCTTCGATGCTCCTCCGCTCCGTACTGCGCCGCAAGGAACGCCAAGCCTGACGCGCCGAGGCGAGGGCGACCGCCGCCCGGGTCACGGGCGATCTGCCGGCCCGGACGGCGGGGCGCCGCCTGCGGCCCCCGCACAGCTGGACGCGATGACACCCGATGCGACGAACGAGGACACACTTCCATGTGCGCTTCTATCGCAGGACAGAGTCCCGCCGCTCTCGGCGGTGAGACCAGCATTCTGGTGCGTCAACGCCGTGACCACGCCGAACTCGATCGGCTGATGAACCTCTACGAGTCCTCCGAGGAGTCGGCCCACGACCGGCTGGGTGTGCTCAAGGACATCGTCCAACTCACCTTCAGTCACGCCTTCGCCGAGGAGACCGTGCTCTGGCCGCTCCTGAGGCGGCTGGCGCCCGACGGTGAGGAACTGACATCGAGGGTCGAGAGGGAACACCAGGAGATCAACGAACTCGTGGCCGAGCTCGAACGCACGGACCCCGGCTCCGACACCCACGAGCTCCTCGTCATCCGCGCCTTCGGTCTCATCCGCCAGGACATCCGTGACGAGGAGGACCTGCTGCTCCCCAGGCTCCAGGAGGCCATGGAAGCCGAGGAGCTGCGCCGGATCGGCGCCACCTGGGAGACCGTACGACGCACCGCCCCCACCCACCCGCATCCCGCGGTGCCTCGCCGCCCTCCCGGCAACGTCCTGCTGGGAGTGCCCCTCAGCCCCTTCGACCGGATACGCGACCTGGCACCCGCCGGCGCCCGCGCCACCCATCTGCGCAACGCGGCCCTGGCACTCTGTGCGGCAGCCCTCGCGCTCCGGCTGCTGCGCACCGACCACCGGCGCCGGCAGGGCGACCGGTAGGCCGGACGCCGTCCCCGGGACCCCGGCAGGGGCACACCGGTGAGCTCGTCCCTGCTGGAGACGGCCTCGAGATCCGGCACGGGGCCGCGCGACCAGCGGACGTAGAGTCCGCGGCGCCGGGTGACCAACTCCGCCAACGCTTCCAGAGTGCGGAACACCGGCATCAGCTCTGCGCCACTCGTCATTCCTCGAGGTCGGCCTTTCCCTGACGGGCCCGGTAGGGCTTGTGGACAACTGGCGGCAGGTGCCCGGGGCGCGGGACCCGTATGCCGCTGATCTCCGGTCTTCCGGTGCCGTCCGCCGCTGTCCGTGGCGCGGGAGAGGCGGCCGGACCGACTGTGCACATGTTCCCCGCCCACGCCCCCGATAACTGCCGGCGTCGGGGAAGACCGGAACGGGCGCACTCCACGCATACCGCGGGGCGAACGGGTAACCGGTCATACATGCGGAGATCTCCGTGCCGGTCGGTCAGCCGACTGCGTCATTCAGGTTGGCCGTACGGCTGACCGGGCGTGTGCGGTAGCGGCCCCTGTGGCCGACGCCGAGCATGGGCGGGTGGTGCCCTGCGGATTCGGCGGACCGGATCGTCTTCACGGGGGTACTCCGTCAACCCACCGTCGCATCGAGGAGAACTCCGGTGACGTTCAATCCGCTCGAGCAGCGGGGAATCCCGCTGGACAGGCAACTGCGCAACTGGCGTGAGCTCAACGTGAAGCCCCTCGACCCCGACCGCTGTGACCCGTACACCCGGTGCCGCGTCATCACGATGAACGGCATCGAGGTCGAGGCGATCATGTTCAGCCACCAGCTGGCACGGCATTGTCCCGACCCCGAGATCAAGCGCACACTGGCGCGCACGCGTTACATCGAGGCGCAGCAGCAGAAAGTGGTGAACTGGCTGCTCCCCGGTGTCTCATCGGTGCTCGAGACGACGATCGCGTACGAACAGGTCGCCGTCGACCTCACCGCCTGGGTCGCACGCATGGAGCCGGACCCCTATCTGAAGCAGGCGTACCAGTTCGGGGTGCTGGAGGACTTCGACCACCTGTACCGGTACGCGAACCTGTACGAGATGATCGAGCACCGCAAGGCGGAGTCGATCGTCGACGGGCTGACCGAGGTCATGCCGGGCCGCCCGACGAAGTACCACCACCGCGACCCGTACGACAACGTCCGCGACCCCTACGCCAAGGACGAGACCAACCCGCTGTCCAAGCTGCACGCGTTGACGATCATGTCGGCGGAGCAGCAGACGATGAACTTCTACATGAACACCGGGCCCACCTACATGGAGCCCATCGCCCGCCAGCTTTACCAGGAGATCGGGCTCATCGAGGAGGAGCACGTCACCCACTACGAGTCCCTCGTGGACCCCGGGGAGACGTGGTGGGAGCAGCTGGTCAACCACGAGTACAACGAGTGCTACCTGTACCACTCGTTCATGGAGCAGGAGAGCGACCCCAGGGTGAAGTCGATCTGGGAACTGCACCTGAACATGGAACTCGAACACCTGCACATCGCCTGCGACCTGATGCGCCGTCATGATGGCCGTGACCCGGAGTCGGTGCTCGCGCCCGAGCTGCCGAACGTCCTGACGTTCGAGCCGAACAAGGCGTACCTGCGTGAGCTGCTCGACACCCAGATGGACCTCACCACGCTCGGCGCCGGCTACGTGCGTGAGGCCCACGAGCGGTTCGAGACGATGCAGGAGCAGATCCACGGGGGTGAGGAGCCCCCCAGCGAGCGGGTCATGGCGGAGCACGACGCGATGTTCGGCCGCGAGTACCGGGTGCAGTCCGAGGGTGAGCACCCCGACCCCGCCATGCGCGAGAAGTGAGGGACACCATGCCGGAATCCGGGACCCCGCACGCCGGTGACGACCTGGCAGCGGACAACGACGTGGTCGCCCTGCTCATGCGGCAGCACGGTGACATCCGCAACCTCTTCGACGAGGTGGAACAGAGCCGGGGGGATGCCCGGCGCGACGCCTTCCGCCGGCTCGTCCGGCTCCTGGCGGTGCACGAGACGGCCGAGGAGGAGGTCGTCCATCCCTTCGCGCGTCGGGGTCTGCCGGGAGGGGAGCAGGTCGTCGAGGACCGGCTGGCCGAGGAACGCGCCGCCAAGGAGACGCTGGCCGCCCTCGAGGACATGGACACCGAGAGCCCGGAGTTCCTGCCACGCCTGATGGCTTTGCGCACCGACGTGCAGCAACACGCCAGGGCGGAGGAACGCTACGAGTTCACCCACATCCGGCGCAGTACCGACGTCACGAACCTGGCGGCCATGGCCAAGGCGGTCAAGGCCGCGGAGGCCATGGCACCCACCCGGCCGCACCCAGGCGTGGAATCGGGTGCCGCCAACATGGCGCTCGGGCCTGTGTCCGCGCTGATGGACCGCACCAAGGACACGGTGCGCAAGGCCATGGGCAAGGACGGATGATCGCCGTGCCGGCCGGGCGGCAGACCGTGCCGGCACAAGCACGGGTAGGAGTACGGAGGCACGCGTGGTGATCGACGAGGCTCTGGTCCGGGAACTCCTGGACCGGACGGAGGACACGGCAGCCCTGGTCCTCATGGAGGGCCGGGCGCGGATCGCCGGGCCCGCCGAGCTCGACAGCGACACCTTCCGGGGGGCGGCGGTTCTCGTCTCCCGGGGGGAACTCGTGGACCGGCTGGGCACGTCCGCGCCCACGCCACAGGCTGTGCAGCAGCTGGCGGCTTCGTTACGCGACGCCGTCGGCAAGCTCGGCGCCTGAACACCCCGCCACCCCGCAGCGTTCGCGCCCGGGGTGGTGGGCCCTTCTCTGCCGCCGGGACCGTGGACGGTCACGTCAGCCGCGGGCCTGCCGTGTCCAGGTAGGCCGTCTGCCGTTCGACAGGTCGGGTTACTTCGGCCGCACCGCGGCCGCTCACCGACGTGGCGATCAGCCACGGAGACGGAACTCCTGGGTACCGTTCGCTTCCGGTCGGTCATGGTTCTCGGAGCCCCGCGAGCCGGCGTCGCCGTGCACGGGTACGGAGGATCAGGGCCGTCCACGACCACCGGTGCCTCAGTCGTGCGGCACCCACCTCTCGTCGTCATGGAGGGCGAAGAATGGCTACTGGAACCGTCAAGTGGTTCAACGCGGAAAAGGGATTCGGGTTCATCGAGCAGGACGGCGGCGGGCCGGACGTCTTCGCCCACTACTCGAACATCGCGGCTCAAGGCTTCCGTGAGCTGCAGGAGGGGCAGAAGGTGAACTTCGACGTCACCCAGGGGCAGAAGGGCCCGCAGGCGGAGAACATCACTCCGGCCTGACCTCGGCCCGGCACGCTGCCCGCCCGGAAGAGGGCGGGCAGCGTG